>NZ_JYDF01000009.1:0-183528 GCF_003263525.1 Rahnella sp. NRRL B-41462
GATTACATTTGCAAGCCGTACAGCCCGCGGGAAGTGGTCGCGCGCGTGAAAGTGATCCTGCGCCGTTGTGTACGTCCGGGTGAGCACGTGGCAAAAGAAACCGGTCTGCATATTGATGAAGCCCGCTTTCAGGCGACATTCCAGGGGCACGAACTGGAGCTGACGCCAGCGGAATTCCGCCTGCTGAAAACCCTGTCCGTCAAACCGGGTTACGTTTTTACCCGCGAAGTGCTGCTCAATAATCTCTACGACGATTACCGCGTTGTGACCGATCGCACCATCGACAGCCACATCAAAAATCTGCGTCGCAAACTCGAATCACTGGACGGCGAAAAGGCGTTTATCCGCGCGGTATACGGCGTCGGTTACCGCTGGGAAGCGGAGCCCTGCCATTTGGTTTAACGCGCTTCTGGCCGGCAATTGAGTTTTGTAAAGTTGCTGAAAGTCTGTCGGCCAGTTCACATTTCATGCCTTAAATTTCTCCTGTCTCCGCGAAAAAGTTTCCTTTAACTACACTTATCTCTGGAAAATAACCCCTCTGATGGAGATTACCTTTATGGCTAATGGTCACTATGATCTGAAAAAAGCGAAGAATGGACAGTTTCACTTTAACCTGAAGGCCGGGAACGGAGAGATTATCCTCACCAGTGAAATGTATGCCAGCAAAGCCTCGGCCGAAAACGGCATTTCATCGGTTCAAACCAACGCACCTGACGAAGCGCAGTACGAAGTCAAACCCTCGAAAGACGGCCAGTTCTACTTTGTGCTGAAAGCAAAAAATCATCAGGTGATCGGCGTGAGCGAAATGTACTCCACGGAAAGTGCATCGAAGAAAGGCGTTCAGTCGGTCGTGAAAAACGGTACCAGTACCGATATCCGTGATCTTACCCAGCAAACCGCCTGACCTGATTGTCCTGAGGCTGCCACATTCCCTGTTGTAGCCTCAGGATGCAAAAATTGATCTGCCCCCGTAAAACCTCAAATACCCACACGAACTGGCTGCTTTTGATCAACTCAGACGTTACAATTCCGACCTTTCGTCGCCCCGCATCCGGGACGGCCCTGACTTGTGATCAGACTGAGATTGACTATGTTTACCCGCGATTCTTTTGTTCCGGAACTGCTGTCCCCTGCCGGCTCCCTGAAAAACATGCGTTACGCTTTTGCTTACGGTGCCGATGCAGTTTATGCCGGTCAGCCGCGCTACAGCCTGCGCGTACGTAATAACGAATTTAACCACCAGAATCTGGAGACCGGCATCAACGAAGCCCATGCTCTGGGTAAAAAATTCTATGTGGTAGTGAATATCGCACCCCATAACGCCAAGCTGAAAACCTTTATCCGTGATTTACAGCCGGTCATCGATATGGGGCCGGATGCCCTGATTATGTCCGATCCTGGCCTTATCATGATGGTGCGGGAAGCGTTTCCGCAGATGGATATTCACCTGTCGGTGCAGGCCAACGCCGTTAACTGGGCGACAGTAAAATTCTGGAAACAAATGGGGCTGACGCGAGTGATTTTATCCCGCGAATTGTCGCTGGAAGAGATCGCTGAAATCCGCGCTCAGGTGCCGGACATGGAAATCGAAATCTTCGTGCACGGCGCACTGTGCATGGCGTATTCAGGCCGCTGCCTGCTTTCCGGTTACATCAATAAACGCGATCCCAATCAGGGAACCTGCACCAACGCCTGTCGTTGGGAATATAAGGTTCAGGAAGGCAAAGAAGACGCCATCGGCAATATCGTGCATCAGTACGAGCCAATCCCCGTTCAACAGGTTGAAGCCGCCGAACCGACATTAGGCATCGGCCAGCCGACGGATAGAGTCTTTATGCTGGAAGAAGCGATGCGTCCGGGCGAATATATGAGTGCGTTTGAAGACGAACACGGCACTTATATTATGAATTCCAAGGATCTGCGGGCGATACAGCACGTGGAAACCCTGACCAAAATGGGTGTGCACTCGCTTAAAATCGAAGGCCGTACCAAATCCTTCTACTATTGCGCCCGCACCGCACAGGTTTATCGCCGCGCCATTGACGATGCAGTCGCCGGAAAACCTTTTGACCCGACTCTGCTTTCAACGCTGGAAGGCCTGGCGCATCGCGGTTACACCGAAGGTTTCCTGCGCCGTCATACGCATGACGCACAACAGAACTACGAATACGGTTTCTCCGTCAGCGACCGCCAGCAGTTTGTCGGTGAATTCACCGGTAACCGTAAGGATGGTTGGGCAGAAATCGACGTGAAAAATAAGTTCAGCGTCGGCGACAGTGTGGAAATGATGACGCCGCAGGGTAACGTTCAGTTCACACTGGAAGCGCTGCGCAACAAAAAAGGTCAGCCGACCGACGTGGCGCCGGGTAATGGCCACTTCGTATATGTCGCGTTGCCGGAAGATGTCAGCCTGGAATTCGCTATTTTGTTGCGTAATCTGGAAGAAACCGACACCCGGAATCCGCATTCAAAATAAGGAATTCTTCGAAAACAAGAATTCGATCACATCTATTTTTAGGGTGGCTGGTTAATATGCATTCGCAATTTACTTCGAATGCAAAATAAAGCACCGGACTATACCAGGAACCACCTCCTTGGCCAGCTCAATCTCCCTTGAGCTGGCTTTTCTTTTGGTATTCGGGCAATTCTCTGTTCTCCCATTCAGTGAACAAATAACCTCTTTCCGCCCTCAAAATAAAAAATCATTTGCAGATAAATAAGTGTTTTATTGAATGACTTTAACTGCAATTATTTAATACCAGAAAGAATGCTTCACTGATTTATCCGATAGCCAAATACGGTCATAATCATCTATTGTTGTTATGTATAGATAAAAGGAGCGTACATGACCACAGCACTGCTGATTTTAAATGGAAAAGGTGCAGCCATCGAAGAACTGCGCGAAGCGGTGAACGCGCTGCGTGCCGAAGGCGTGAAGCTGGAAGTACGGGTCACCTGGGAATACGGTGATGCCGCACGTTACGTCGCTGAAGCCATAGAACTGGGCTGTGAAACCGTGATCGCCGGTGGAGGTGATGGCACCATTAACGAAGTGGCAGGTACGCTGGCGCAAATTGACGGTGTCAGACCTGTACTGGGGATTGTGCCACTGGGGACGGCGAACGATTTCGCCACCGCCTGCGGTATTCCCCCGACGCCGGAACAGGCGTTACAACTGGCGGTAAAAGGCCGGGCCGTCGATATTGATCTGGCATGCGTCAACAGCCAGCATTTCTTCATCAACATGGCGACCGGCGGCTTTGGGACGCGTATCACTACGGAAACACCGGAAAAACTGAAAGCAGCTCTGGGTGGTGTTTCCTATTTCATCCACGGACTTTTACGCCTGGATACGCTCAAAGCTGACCGCTGCGAAATTAAAGGCCCTGATTTTCAGTGGGAAGGCGATGCGCTGGTTATCGGCATCGGTAACGGCCGACAGGCCGGTGGCGGGCAACAAATTTGCCCGGACGCGCTGATCAACGACGGCCTGTTGCAGCTACGCCTTCTGACATCAGAAGAGCTGCTGCCTTCATTCCTGCGCAGTCTGCTCAGCAATGAAGAAAATAAAAACATCCTTTCTGCCAGTCTGCCGTGGCTCGAAATCACCGCGCCGCACGACATGACCTTCAACCTCGACGGCGAACCGCTGACCGGCAAACAGTTCCGTATCGAAGTGTTGCCTGATGCCATCCAGTGCCGCTTACCCCCTCAGTGCGAACTGCTCGGCTGATATTACCCCTTCTCATTGTTCATTCTCTGTACTGTGATCCATCTTGCAGTACAGAGGAATTCTGCCCTTATTTTTGTGATCCCATCCGATAAAACCCACTTCACATACTTGTATGGTAGAGGTGCATTACCTAATTTTAATCTGCCGATGTCGCTGAATAATTCATTCATGAATTTTTTGCGGGCAAAAACGACGTATTTCTTTTTACGACTCTTATTTATCCGGTGACGGAATGCAGGGGTAGTATGATTAATCACGATAAAGAAAGACCGATATCGGTAAAAAATATGCTGGCTTACGGCGGAGGAGATTTCTTCGGCGGCGGTTGTTTTGCGGTTTTGGGTCTGTGGATAATGTTTTTCTATACTACCTATGCAGGATTAAGCCCCGCAGAGGCCGGTGCCGTTATTGCGACAGCACGTCTGCTGGATGCTTTTTTCGATCCGCTTATGGGGTATGTCACGGATAATTTCTATCGTAATCCGCTGGGTAAAAAATACGGCCGCCGCGGTTTCTTCTTCTTATTTGGTGCTCCGCTGATTATGGTGACCTACATTATTATGTGGGTCAGCGGCATGGGATTCTGGTACTACATTTTCACTTATATTCTATTCTATGCTGCTTATACGCTGGCAATTGTGCCTTATGAAACACTGGCAGCGGAAATGACATCCAGTTTTAAAATGCGCACCAAACTGACCGGCGTCAGAATGTTCTTCTCTACCGGTGCCGCGATATTAGCGGCCTGGTTACCCGGCCGGATCATTGCCTATCTCGGTGAAGATTCATCGTCATCATTTCTGATTATGGGGGTGATTTTTGGCGTGCTGTTTGCCGTGGTGATCCTGATGCTTTACTTCTACACCTGGGAGCGTCCGATCCCGGTTGACGTCGCTGCACCAAAACTTTCTTTCCGCCGTGACATGAAACATCTGTTTAAATCACTGATTTCGACAATGAAAGTCCGCACCTTCCGTCAGCATGTCGGGATGTATCTTGGCGGTTATGTCGCCCTCGACGTGCTCGGTGCGGTGCTGGCCTACTACATTATTTTTGTCCTCGGGCAAAACGCCGTGACCGCGTCGAATGCCATGACGTTAATGACTCTGGTGCAGTTTGTCTGCGTCGCCTTGTTTATTTTCCTGTGTATGAAATTAGGCAACGGGGCTTCTTACCGCATCGCACAGCTATTTATGCTGGGCAGTGTCGGGTTATTTTTAGCCATTCATTTATTACAATTGCCTTTTAATATGGCGCTGCTTTATCTCTCCGTCATTTTAATGGGCGTTGGCCGTTCGGGTACCAGTTATGTTTGCTGGAATATCTACAGCTTTATTCCCGATGTGGATGAAATGCTGACCGGAAAACGGCGCGAAGGGATATTCGCCGGGGTAATGACATTTGTACGCAAAGCCGTTCAGGCGGTGGCGTTATTTGGAGTTGGCCTGTTATTACAGCATTACGGATTTACACCGAAAAGCGCAACGCAACCGGTCGAAGCTGTTTACGGCATCACGCTGGTATTTGGCGCAGGTTCCGTCATTTTCCTGCTGGTAGGGTTATACAGCTCAATGAAATTCCGTCTCACCCGACATAACCATGCGTTGCTGGTCAGTGAAATTGAGCGGCTGAAAGCCGGCGGCAGTAAATACGATGTTACACCAGAAGCCCGTTTAGTTGCCGAGCAACTTACCGGCTGGCCATACGAAAAATGTTGGGGTGATAATAATATTCTTATCCAGACAGAAGAATTATCCCCTCTGACGCCTGATGATCTCTCAACCGGAGCCAACCATGCCAAGAATTGAATTCAGCATGATGCAACAGACCATCTTCCGCGCCCTGCAAAAAGCCGGTCTGGATGAAGAAAGCGCACATACCTGTGCACAAATCCACACAGAGTCCAGTTGCGACGGCATTTCATCCCATGGGCTGAACCGTGTGGCGCGCTTTGTCGATTACGTTAAAAAAGGCTGGATTGATATTCATGCCAAACCAGCGCTGGAAAAATCTCTTGGTGCCATCGCCATCTACAACGGTAACCGCGGGATCGGCATTACCAACGCCCTGTTTGCCGTCGAAAAAGCGGCGGAGATGGCAAAAGAATACGGCGTCGGCATTGTCGCACTGAAAAACAGCAGCCACTGGATGCGTGGCGGAAGTTATGGCTGGCATGCGGCAAAACAAGGCATGGCGGCGATTTGCTGGACGAATACTGAATCCTGTATGCCTGCGTGGGGCGGCAAAAACCCCCGCGTGGGCAACAACCCGTTCGTGATGGCCGTGCCCCGGGCCAAAGGCCCGATCGTGCTGGATATGGCGATGTCACAATATTCCTACGGTAAATTGCAGGTCACGCGGCTGAAAAAGGAAAAACTGCCGTTCCCCGGCGGCTACGATAAAGAGGGGAATCTCACAGACGATCCTGGCCCAATCGAGGCCTCCATGCGTATTTTACCGACGGGTTACTGGAAAGGCTCCGGCCTGGCAATTGTGCTCGATGCTATGGCCGCGCTGTTATCTGCCGGATCGCCCACCAATGAGATCGACAAAATAGGCAAAGGCAGTTGTACCGGCGCCAGCCAGATTTTTATGGTGTTTGACCCGACACAACTCGGTGGTGCCGAATTCACCGAACGCATGGCCGACAGCGTTGCAGACTATGTGAATCAGTCCGACCCCGCAGAAAACAGCCACGATGTCCGTTATCCGGGCCAGACTGCCGCTTCCAACCGCGAAGAAAACCGACGTTTGGGCATCCCGGTCGATGAAGCCGTATGGGATGAAGTGGTACGGCTGGCGGAATAGTTCCCGCTCTTTCACGTCAAATCACGCCTGTTAATAGCAGGCGTTTTGTTTTTAATCCCCGCAACATTTCCCTCACAAAGTGTGATCCTCTCCGGCAAAAAACGATAAACATACTTGTATGGTAGTTAGGATAAGGCGTATTTATAACCACAGAAAATGCATCCTACTTTTACTGCAGAAGGTCGTAACCGATGAAAATCGTGAATGCTGAAGTTTTTGTCACTTGTCCGGGACGCAACTTTGTTACGTTGAAAATCACCACTGACAGCGGACTGACTGGCATTGGTGATGCCACGCTGAACGGCCGCGAGTTACCGGTCGCGTCATATCTGAAAGATCATGTGTGTCCGCAACTGATTGGCCGTGATGCGCATCAGATTGAAGACATCTGGCAGTTTTTCTACAAAGGCGCTTACTGGCGTCGCGGCCCGGTCACTATGTCGGCGATTTCTGCCGTGGACATGGCGTTATGGGACATCAAAGCCAAAGCCGCCAACATGCCGTTGTACCAGTTGCTCGGCGGCGCATCCCGCACCGGCGTCATGGTTTACTGCCACACCACCGGCCATTCCATTGATGAAGTGCTCGACGATTACGCCAAACATAAAGAGCTCGGTTTCAAGGCGATCCGCGCACAATGCGGTGTTCCGGGCATGAAAACGACTTACGGCATGGCGAAAGGCAAAGGTCTGGCCTACGAACCGGCGACGAAAGGTAACTGGCCGGAAGAGCAGTTGTGGTCGACGGAAAAATACCTCGATTTCACGCCAAAACTGTTCGAAGCCGTGCGTGATAAATTCGGTTTCGACGAACATCTGCTGCACGACATGCACCACCGTCTGACGCCCATCGAAGCAGCGCGCTTTGGCAAAAGCATCGAAGAATATCGCCTGTTCTGGATGGAGGATCCGACCCCCGCTGAGAATCAGGAATGCTTCCGTTTGATCCGCCAGCACACAGTCACACCCATTGCAGTCGGCGAAGTGTTCAACAGTATCTGGGATTGCAAACAGCTTATCGAAGAACAGCTTATCGACTATATCCGCACCACACTGACGCACGCTGGCGGCATCACCGGCATGCGCCGCATCGCTGATTTCGCTTCGTTGTATCAGGTGCGTACCGGTTCCCACGGCCCTTCTGACCTTTCGCCGATTTGTATGGCCGCAGCCCTGCACTTCGACCTGTGGGTGCCGAACTTCGGCGTGCAGGAATACATGGGTTATTCCGAGCAAATGCTGGAAGTCTTCCCGCATAACTGGACGTTCGACAACGGCTACATGCACCCGGGCGAAAAACCGGGGCTGGGCATTGAGTTTGACGAAAAGCTGGCCGCGAAATATCCGTACGAACCGGCGTATCTGCCGGTGGCCCGTCTGGAAGACGGCACTTTGTGGAACTGGTGAGGGAGCGAAAAATGAACAGTGTCGTTATTCAGAAACCTGGAAAGTTAGTCATCGAGCAACGTGCTTTGCCGGTACCTGCCGCCGGTGAGGTACGAGTTCGGGTCAGTCACGCGGGCATCTGTGGTTCAGATGTTCATATTTATCACGGTCACAATCCGTTTGCGAAATATCCACGGGTAATCGGCCATGAGTTTTTCGGCCACATCGACAGCGTCGGTGAAGGCGTAGACGTCAAACGTATCGGCGAGCGCGTGGTTATCGATCCGGTCGTCAGCTGTGGACATTGTTATCCGTGCTCGATTGGCCGCCCGAATGTCTGTGCAGAACTGCAGGTTATCGGCGTCCACCGCGACGGCGGTTTCAGTGATTACGCCTGTGCGCCAGCGAAAAACGCTTATGTGGTGCCGGAAATAATCCCGGACAGACTCGCCAGTATGGTCGAGCCGTTTACTATCGCGGCCAATATCACGGCGTTTCTACAACCGACGCCGCAGGATACCGCGCTGATATACGGCGCCGGCCCGATGGGGCTGACGGTGATTCAGGTGCTGAAAGGCGTTTATGGTGTGCAGAAAGTGATTGTCGCTGACCGTATCGACGAACGGTTGCAGATGGCGCAGGCCAGCGGCGCAGACTGGATCATCAACAATAGCGAACGCAGCGTGGCTGATGAACTGGCCGCTGAAGGTGTGCGACCAACGCTCATCGTCGATGCCGCCTGCCATCCGGCGATTTTGCAGGAAGCTATTCTGCTGGCGTCTCCGGCAGCACGTATCGGTATGATGGGTTTCTCCGGCGAGCCCAGCCTGGTCACGCAGCAAAGCATTACCAGCAAAGAGATTTCACTGTTTTCTTCACGCCTGAACAGTCACCGGTTCCCCCAGGTGATTGAATGGATGGAGCAGGGAAAAATCGCACCCGAAAAACTGGTGACGCACTGGATGCCCGTCAGCGAAGTGGAAGCGGCATTAACGTTGTTTGAGAAAGATCAGCGTTCCTGCTGCAAGGTTTTACTGACATTCTGATTTTTTGATTTTTTTTTATAAAAGACGGGAAGATTTCAAATATCTTCCCGCCTCCCGTACCTCATATTCTACCTATAAAAACGCAACACTATTAAAACGACACCTACAAGTGGAGCATACATTTATGTTTAAGAACCTACGCTGGATCATCGTATTCTTGCTGTTCTTGGTTTACATGATCAATTACCTCGACCGCGTTGCGCTGTCGATTACTGTGCCTATGATAGAAAAAGAACTGACCATTAACCCCGAACAATTCGGCATGATATTTGGCAGTTTCTTCTTTGGTTACGCGATATTTAACTTTATCGGTGGCCTGGCCGTGGATAAATTCGGTCCGACGCTGGTAATGGGATTAGCCGTCGGCTTATGGTCAGTATTTTGCGGCATGACCGCTATCGCGACCGGTTTTTATTCCATGCTTATTTTACGGGTATTATTCGGCATGGCCGAAGGACCGATCTGCGCCTCAGCAAATAAGATGATTAACGGCTGGTTCCCGAAGAAACAGGCGGCAACCGCGATGGGCTTGCTCAGCGCCGGTTCTCCCCTCGGCGGTGCAGTGGCCGGGCCGATTGTCGGGTATCTGGCGATTTCCTTCGGCTGGCGTCCGGCGTTTATGGTCATTGCCAGTATCGGGATCGTCTGGATGGTCGTGTGGTTCTTTACCGTTGCCGATAATCCGCTGAAAAGTAAACGCGTTTCACCGGAAGAATTGCGTTTAGTTGATGAAATGAAGAACGAGCATTTAAGCGAAGAAGAGAATATGGCGCAGGCCGCACATGGTCTGGGCTATTATTTACGTCAGCCGATTATTCTGGTTACGGCATTTGCGTTCTTCTGCTACAACTATATTTTATTTTTCTTCCTCAGCTGGTTCCCGGCTTACCTGGTTCAGGCACATGGCCTGAATATCAAAGAGATGAGTCTGACAACGGTTATTCCGTGGATTGTCGGTTTTGTCGGCCTGGCATTGGGCGGTTATATTTCTGATAAGATTTTCAATATTACCGGCCGTTTGTTATTGTCGCGTAAAATTATATTAGTGGTCAGCCTGTTAGCCGCGGCTATTTGTGTCGCCCTCGCCGGTATTGTCACCAGCGTGGTGCCGGCAGTCATTCTGATGTCAGTGTCTATTTTCTTCCTGTATACCACCGGTGCGATTTACTGGGCGATTATTCAGGATGTGGTGCATAAATCCCGCGTCGGCGGCACCAGCGGATTTATTCATCTGGTCGGCAGCGTCTCGGGCATCATTGGTCCGGTCGTGACGGGTTTCATTGTGCAAAACACCGGACGTTTTGACAGTGCCTTTATTCTCGCTGGTGGCGTCGCCGCACTGGGTGCAATGCTGGTGTTCTTCGTGATTAAACCGCCAAAACACCTGCCCGACTCCACTCTGTCTCACAACTGATATTCTGAATACCAATGCTGCTCCCTGCCACAGGGGAGCGGCATTTTTCCCTATTCGCTGATTGTAATCTTACATTAACGCGATGCCGTTCATTCCGGAAGCGCCCTTTCCGCCATCTGCACAATCTGTACCCGGTACGCCATGCTTGCCATACTGCCCATCACTCAAAAGCCGTCAGAGCACATTTCAGGCGTAATGCATGAATCTTTGTAACACTGCGGTATTATTTTAATGGCAAAGTAAATTCCTTATTCTTCCTGACGCAACTGAGGGTGTTATGGCTTATATCATGGTGTTTTTGTCTTCGTTATTTATGGTGGGCTCAGTTTATGCGGCATCGGTGCCGGCCACAGCGATCTCTTCTCTCACAACGGCGATGAACGAACGCATGGTGGATATGAAAGACGTGGCGGCTTATAAAGCGGCAAATCATTTACCGGTCGAAGATTTGGTGCGTGAAAAGAAGGTCCTCTCTCTCGCGCAGGCTGAAGCGGAAGAGGCAGGACTTGACCCGCACTCGGTGCTTCCTTTTATTCAGGCGCAGATGGACGTCGCCAAAGCTATCCAGTACCGCTATTTTGCTGACTGGTTATCGCAGCCCGATATGGGGGACAAACCGAAAAGCCTCGATAGGGTCAGGGACTCCATCTCTGCACAAGATAAGCAAATTTTGAGCGCCATTAGTCAGCGCCTGTTGGCCGGCGGGTTCAGTGAGGAAGATAAATCAGAGATTATGATTCTGCTGCATGCGCCGCAGCTAACCGAAGTGGATAAAGCGCGTCTGGTCCAGGGGTTATCCGGGATCAGACGCGTGAAACAGGCTGAAGGATGACGGTTTTATTCGTCCACCCAAACCCGCATCTCTCCTTCCCCACGATTCGCCCAGGTAAAGTACGGCACAAAGGTTATGGTTTGCGGTACCGTTTGTTGCGCTGGCGGATTGTAACGATACAGTGGCTGCTGACTGGCCTGAACGGATGTCCGGCGTTCGCCCTGTGTCTGCAATAAGGTTTTACCGGCGAACAATCCGCTGCCGGAAATCAGACGGAATTGCGCATCACCCGGCAGGCGGATGTTATGCAGTTCACTGCCGTTGTCAGCCTGCTCAAGGCAATACACCAGCGGCCCGCGCTGCACTGCCACTTTCCCCGCAACATGCCGCAACAGCGCGTTGCCTTTCACCCGCATCACCGGCATCGGCAGCATCATTTCAATGCGATCGCCTTTCTGCCATTCCTGCGTCAAACGCAAATATCCACGTTGCGTCAGGCTGGTCAGTTCAAGCGGATTGCCATTGAGCGTGACCTGCGGACTGGCGCACCAGTCAGGTAAACGCAGCGCCAGCGTGGCTTCCAGTGGCTGATCGTTATCGATTTCAATCAGCACGCCTTCTGCCCACGGATAACCGCCGGACTGTTTCAGTCGCAACGCCTTTCCGCCGATGGTCGCTTCGACATCACTGCCGATATACAGATTGATATCCACACCGTCCGGACGCTGGGTATAGATGTAATGGCCGAGCGACGCCAGCAGACGCGCAATATTCGGCGGACAGCAGGCACAGCCGAACCAGCGCTGACGCACCGGTTTTACGTGGTCATAAATATGGTTGAACGGAATGCTTTTCGGATGCACTTCCAGAGGATTCACATAAAAAAAATGTTTGCCGTCGAGCGCCATACCGGCCAGCACAGTGTTATAAAGCGCACGCTCCATCACATCGGCATAACGGCTGTCAGAATCCATCTGCAGCATACGGTTGGCAAACATCATCAGGCCAATCGATGCACAGGTTTCGGTGTAAGCCGTGTCGTTGGGTAAATCATAGTCGGAAGAAAACGCCTCACCGCTGCTTTGCGAGCCGATTGAACCGGTGATGTACATCTGCCGCTGGGTCATGTTTTCCCACAATCGCTGGCACACCTCGCGTTTTTCCTGATCCTGACTCAACCGCGCCAGATGCGCCACACCGGCATACAGATACACAAAACGCACCGCGTGCCCGATGGCCGTTGTCTGCAAAGCCACCGGTACATGCGCCTGACTGTAGGCCTTATCTTTCACCATCCATGCCGGACCGTAAGTATTCCAGTGCGAGGTTTTTCCACGTTTTTCATATTCGATATCGTAGAAATGCGGCTGTGTGCCGCGCTGTTCAACAAAATAGCGGGTCAGTTCGAGATATCGCGTTTCGGCGGTTTGTTCATACAAACGCATCAGCGCCAGTTCAATTTCCGGATGCCCCGGATAGCCATGCAGTTGCTGTTCGCCCGGCCCGAAAACGTCTGCAATGTGATCCGCCAGTTTGCAGACAATCTCGAGTAACCGGGTTTTGCCGGTCGCCTGCGCATAGGCCACACCCGCTTCAATCAGATGTCCGGCGCAGTAAAGTTCGTGACATTCAGCCAGATTGGCCCAGCGTTGTTGCGGCTCTTTGACGGTGAAATACGTGTTCAGATAGCCGTCAGGTTGCTGCACCGCGCCGACCAGCTCGATCACCTGATCCGCCGTTGCTTCCAGCGCAGGATCCGGCGTTTTCGCCAGCAAATACCCCACCGCTTCCAGCCATTTAGCCACGTCGCTGTCCTGAAAAACCATGCCATAAAACTCGCCATCGCTTTGCCCGGCGGCAATCCGGAAATTTTCAATCGCATGGCTTGGTTCGGCGTCGGCGACGTCATCGTTGAGCGCTTTCCACTGATACGGCACCACCACATCTTTCACCAGTCGCTGAT
This sequence comes from Rahnella sp. NRRL B-41462, assembly GCF_003263525.1. Classification (NCBI taxonomy): domain Bacteria; kingdom Pseudomonadati; phylum Pseudomonadota; class Gammaproteobacteria; order Enterobacterales; family Yersiniaceae; genus Rahnella; species Rahnella sp. NRRL B-41462. The sequence continues at coordinate 13,122 of NZ_JYDF01000009.1, forward strand.
ATTCCAGCCAGAACGCATCGGAAACATTCACTTTTTGCAAAGGCACTTCTAAAGAATCAACCGGAGAAAACGGCATACAACCTCCTGAAAAACAGTAAATTAGATTTTTGCGGCCAAATCGTGCGACATCCGCGACAGCAATTTGTTATCGAGTTTGCAAAACATCAGCGTTCCCGCCAGCAGCAGATGCATCGCCGCAGGCAACAATGTTTCCAGCAAAGTGATCCCGCCGAGCGACGCTGCAGTCTGATGCTCTGCGCCAGCCTGATAAGAGACCAGAATGAAGACCAGGCTGATGATCCCGGCACTTGATGCCCAGGCCAGTTTGATAAAGAACAAATTGAAGGCAAAGTTCATGCCGGAGGAACGGATACCATTTTTCCAGTGCCCGTAATCGTCGGCGAACGCCATGATGGAAAAGTGCAGAGGCAAGGTGAACCCGAGGATCACACAGTGTACAAAGATGATACCCAGCCACAGCGTCTGATAATGTTCACCGGCAGGGACAAACCACAGCATCAGGGAAAACACCGCCAGTACCAGATTAGTCAACATATACAGCCGCACGCTGTCGATAAATTTGGTCAGCTGATTGACGATCACCGCGCCAAGAATGGATGCCAGCGTTACCATGCCGAAGAACATAGAGGCGTAGCCCGCCCCGCCTTTCAGCACATAAGTGATGAAATACATGTAGCCGCCGCCACGCAGATTGAACACGTTGATCAGCAGGAAAGACATCAGTAAAACCAGCAGCAACTGATCGTTTTTCAGCATCCCGCGAATGTGTTCCTTAACGCTGAATTGCCCGAGCAGTGCAAGGGGCAGGCGTTCGCGTACCGTGAAGAAGCACCACAGGAACATCACCACAGCAACCGCGCAAAGCAACCCTACGCCCTGCTGATATCCCACCGCCGCATTGCCTTTACCCAACACCTGCACCAGCCACGGCAGCCCGACGGAAACCATAAAGCCCGCCACGCCGCACAGTACAAAGCGCCACGACTGACAAGACATCACTTCGCGATGATCAGTGGTCATGGTGTTAATCAGCGCGCAGTACGGCACGTTGATTGCCGTATAGGACACGGAGAGCAGGAAATAGGTGAAGAAGGCGTAGGCAATTTTGGCATCGCCACTCAGGCCGGGTACCGTAAAAGTGAGAAATCCGACCACGCCAATAGGCAACGCGATCCATAACTGCCAGGGACGAAAACGTCCCCAGCGGCTTTGCGTGCGGTCAGCCAGAATGCCCATCAGCGGATCGGAAATCGCGTCAATCACACGCAGCGAAATAAACAGCGTACCGACAATCGCAGGTGTCAGCCCGAAAACATCGGTATAAAAGAATGTCAGAAAACTGGTGATAAGACAGGTAATTATCGTGCCACCGGCATCACCTAATCCATAACCGATTTTTTCACTGACAGAAAGTTTGGCATTAGCAGAAAGTATTCTGTCCTCACCGTTTACCGGTGCAGAGCCTGTATTAACTGAATCTGTTGGCATTATCTTTCCTCGCTTTTATATCGTTATTTATAAGCTGTAGGAACACAATGAATAAGGCTAATTATTCGTATCAGCCCTGAGATGAAATAAGGTACGCCATAAATCTGGCATAGGGTTCTCATGCCAACAAGAGGAGAGAAAAGTAGTTAAACGGGACAATTCCGACTCACACCCAGAATCTGTGAAGCAGATCAAAACCTCTTCATGCCCGGCTGGTGGTGCACGTTTCCTGTGCTACTGTCAGGCAAAACTTGCCTGATGAGTGCCTTAAAATGCCTGAAATGCTCGCGTTCTCCGTAAATTACCCGGTTAAAGTGCAAAACGGTGGCCTGTTCATTTCCAGAGGAATTGGCACACATCCGACCCGACGTCTGAGTTCGCACGAATTAATTTATGTCGTCCGTGGCTCGTTGTCTTTACAGGAAGAAAATACGCGTTTTGATTTGCATACAGGAGAAAGTTTACTGTTATTTCCCGGCAGGGAACATAAAGGCGTCACAACCTTTGATCCCGATTTAAAATTTTACTGGCTGCATTTTGATATTGTGGAAGATATAGCAATCATTAAACCACAGCAAAATAGTCCCTCTTTACAGCTAAATATTCCACAGCATTGTAAAGTCAGGGACAGTGAACCCCTGTTAACGCTGTTCAGATTATTTTTATATGAACAGGAACGCGGCGGTAATTCTCTTGAGCTGTTCCTGATTTTGCTGTTAGAGGAAGTCTCGCGCGCCTGGCCGGAGAATGTCGAACCCGGCGGCCCCGGCGTGGCGCTGGCCTACAAAGCCCGTCAGCTGATCACAACACAGTTTCATCTGCCACTGGGGGCCTGTGAGCTGGCGCAGCGGCTGCACTGTAACGCCGATTATCTCGGGCGGGTTTTCCGCCTGACCTTTCAGATGACGCTGACGGATGCGCTGCATAAACAACGTGTCGCTGCAGCAGAAAAGCTGTTACTGGCCAATACCGGCAATGTGGCAGACGTGGCACGCCTGACGGGGTTTAACGATGTGGCGTATTTTCGCCGGGTATTTCGTAAACTGCTGGGTATCACACCCGCGGCCTATAAAAAGCTGTATTGCCGGGAGCATATAAACTCCCAATAATTTGATGAAAGCTTGCGCTAACAATCTCAAAAACATCAGAAAACTCATGTTAGTATTGTCGTTTCCCGACTTTAAAGACAACTTTTGCCCATGACAGACTCCTTTGAATTTCTCAGTAATGTGCCGGTTAATCAGCAGATTTATCGCACCTTGCGTCAGGACATCGTCACCTGTGCCATCGCGCCGGGGGCATTCCTGTCGGAGAAAGAAATTTCCACACGCTTTAATGTGTCCCGCCAGCCGGTTCGCGAAGCTTTTATCAAACTGGCCGAAGCCGGGCTGGTTCAGGTTTTACCGCAACGCGGCACCTATGTAATGAAAATTTCCTCCAAGCGGGTTGCCGACGGACGCTTCATTCGCGAAGCAGTCGAAACCGCCGTGGTACGCCGTGCAGCCATGGTCGCCACCGATAAAGATCTGGCCTTGCTCGAACATAATCTTGAGCGTCAGACGCTGGCGGCAAAGAGTCAGCAAACGCAGGAATTCCTGTTGCTGGATGATGAGTTCCACCGCACGATTGCGCAGATCATCGACTGCGCCTGGCATGGGAAACCGTCGAGCACATCAAAGCGACAATGGATCGCGTGCGCTTTTTGACACTCAGTAAAGTGTCACCGCCGGAAAATCTGATTGCACAACATTATGCGATTTTTGACGGGCTGAAAGCGCATGACCCGGACGCCGCTGAAAAAGCTATCCGCATTCATTTGCAGGAAATGATTTCCACCATTACCCCGATTGCTGAACAGAACAGTGACTGGTTTGATGCCGAGTAAGTAAAAGGACGTTGTAATACACAAACAGTGAACGACAGCGATCAAATTTTGCGGGTTATCCCTAAAATCTGTATGACAACTTGGTGTAAGCTGTAAACCACATCAATATCGTGGATACTTTTATGCCAGCCGCAGCCGCCCTGAAAAAAAGCTACTACAGTGCCGATCAGTCACTGTCCCTCTCCCAGCTCGATAACGAGAAAATCACCCAGATAGTTCATGATCTGGACGTGGCAGAAAGCGAAAAAGAACATTACGTCACGGGCTGGATGGGACAGAACAGCGTGGTACTGGTGAGAAATTATCAGGACAAACGGGGCACTTCCAGCGGCCTGGTGATGTCACGTGGCAACCGTTACAAACTCACCGTTCAGGCCATCACTTTCCGCATCCCCAAAGTGCTGCTGTGGGTCACATTCCGCCGTAAGCCCCGCACCATGACCGTTATTGCCTATAACAAGCTGGGTGAGCAGGCGACCGGCCTGCAACAGTTCATGCATGTGCAGGATCCTGAACTCAGGGAGAAACTGGAACAGGACTGGCGTGAACTGAACGATTATCTCGGCATGGCCTGCTGGCAGATGGATAACAACCGCCCGCAGTGGCGCCAGTTGTATGCGGATATCACGCCGCAAGCCCTCCTGACGCTGGCTGAATCACCGTGGTTCAGTGGCAAAAAACTGCAAAAGGATGGCGAATTTGAAGGGCTGTGGTCACACGGACAATTTATTGGCCGCCGCAGCGGTGAGCATGCGGCATTGCTGCTGTCGTGGCAGGACGAGGAGAACGACGATATTGCCAGCTATCTGTTTGAACGGATGTCAGCAACTAAAATCCGCGCCATGCTGCGCCCGCGTAAAGAAGAAAAATTCTATCCGCTGAACCCGTTTGATGCCGTTCATTTGCAACAGGCGCTGACGAAATTTCATCAGGTTGAACAGGCGCTGAGCGAAACCCAGCACCAGGCATAATCCGCGGTTACCACCAGCGGTGGAAATGATGCACAGGCCCGATACCGTGGCCGACTTCCAGTGAGTCGGCCTGCATCAGCGCCTGCTGTAAATAGGCTTTGGCTTCTCGTACCGTATCGGCCCAGTTGTGATGACGCGGACGTAACGCGGCCAGCGCGGCCGACAGCGTGCAACCGGTGCCATGAGTATGTCGGGTATTCACACGCGGCGCAGTAAACCGCTCACGGGAACCGGTCACAAACAACCAGTCAGGGCTTTCCTCATCACTCAGATGTCCCCCTTTCATCAGCACGGCACCACATCCCATCGCCAGTAAGGCTTCTCCCTGCTCACGCATTTCGGTTTCATTCGCCGCCACCGCACAGTCCAGTAACGCCGCCGCTTCGGGCAGATTTGGCGTAATAATGGAAGCCTGCGGGATCAGCAAACGACGCACGGCATCCACGGCCTCCGGCAGCAGTAACGGATCGCCACTTTTCGCCAGCATCACGGTATCCAGCACCACAAACGGCGGCTGATAATGTCTGAGTCGCTCCGCAACCGCCTCCACAATCTGACTGTTCGCCAGCATGCCGATTTTCGCACTGTCGATCCGCACATCGCTCAGTACGGAATCGAGCTGCGCTGAAACGAAACCGGGCTCAATGTTATAGACCGACTGCACACCACGGGTGTTCTGCGCCACCAGCGCGGTGATCACACTGGTGCCGTACGCACCCAGCGCCGAGAAGGTTTTCAAATCCGCCTGGATCCCCGCCCCGCCACTCGGATCTGTGCCTGCAATCGTCAGTGCATTAATACGTTTCATTGTATTTCCTCGCCATTCAGCCATTCCTCGCCCATTAAATACAGATTATCGAGGTATTCAGGCGTGAAACTGCCCGGCCCCTTCACGACCGCACAGGCGCGCTCGCCGGCACAGGACATCACCCGGCAGGCGGCGGCCACGTTATCCAGGCGATCACCCGGCAAAGCCACAAAGGCCGCCACCACCGCAGATAATGCGCATCCGGTACCCACCACGCGGGTCATCATCGGATGTCCGCCAGCCACCGCCCAACTGCGCATCCCGTCGGTGACGTAATCGGTTTCACCCGTCACAGCCACTACCGCGCCGGTCTCCCGCGCCAGTTGCTGTGCGGCAGGTAAGGCAGAAAGGGAATCATCACCGCTGTCCACGCCGCGCCCGGACGCACTGAGGCCGCTGAGAGCCAGGATTTCCGAGGCATTACCGCGGATTGCGGCAGGTTTAAGTGTGATGATTTCACGACAGAATTCTGTACGCCAGCTCAGACCGCCGACAGCAACCGGATCCAGCACCCAGGGCTTTCCGGCCTGAGTGGCTGCGTGAATAGCCGCCCGCATCGCATCGGCATGGGGATGTGTCAGCGTGCCGACGTTCACCAATAAGGCATCGGCAATGGCGCCAAATTGCGCCGCTTCGGCGGGATCAACCACCATCGCCGGAGATGCACCCAGCGCCAGCAGGACATTGGCGGTAAAAGATTGCACCACGTCGTTGGTCAGGCAGTGAACCAGCGGCGCTGAAAGGCGGAGTTGTTTGAGAGAAGTGGCGGCTAAGGCGCCGGGCAAGAAGGTAGGTCGGGTATTCATAAATCTCCCCACCGGCACTCAGGAAGGCGGTATCAGGAGAGATACCTGACTTCCCTACGCTGGCATAATCCAGATCAGGTAATACGGGTAAAATCTCAGCCCTGCTTTGCAGCGGGCACCCCGAGTCAAGGGAACATTATTGGCGGCGGAGGTCAGAAGATCAATCAGGAAATGCGTTAAAAAAACCGATCAGCCAACGTAATTGAACTCACTCCGCTTCACTGGCAGTATCAGGAAACAGACATGAACAACACACGTTGATGAAAAATTTCCTCAGGAGTTTTACTTGTCCTCATCACTTATTGTCCGTCCTTATGAAGAAGCAGACCGCCCGTTTTTACGCACGTTGTATCTGGCCTCACGCAAGCATACCTGGACATGGCTGGAAGACGATTTTCAGCTGGAAGATTTTGACCGCGCAGTGATCGGCGAGACGATTCTGGTGGCAGAACGTGACGGACATTTACTGGGATTCGCCTCAATTTTCACTCAGGAAAATTTCCTGCATAACCTGTTTGTTGATCCGCAATATCAGGGAACCGGCGCAGGTTCAGCATTGCTTCAGGCTGCGGAAGAAACGTTTACCCGTCAGGGGTCGTTGAAATGTTTAGTAAAGAGTAAAAAATCAGTCGCTTTTTATCTGTCAAAAGGCTGGAACATCATCTCTACGGGGGACAGTCCAAAAGGTGAATACTATTTGTTTCATTCATCAAAAAAATAATTAAGGAAGAAATGATTACCTCACAGAACCGTATTTTCGCGATCCTGATGAATATCAATTTTTCTTTGTCGTTAAGAGGTTAAATTCCGCAGCGGTGCTATACATACTTGGTCTTCCTTAAAATATTTCGAGGGTACGAATGAAAACAATAAAACTGATGCAGATCGCCGCAGTGACTGGCGCACTGTTCCTGGCCGGTTGTACCAGCCACATTACCAAGACGGAAAAATACTCAGGTTTTTTAGGCGATTATTCCGGCCTTAAGGAAGTGAAAACGGCTGGGGGAAATCCGGTTCTGCGCTGGATCGATCCTTCGTTTAAGAAAGAAAATTATTCTTACATCAAATACGAACCGATTAAATTCTACCCGGAACCGCAGCCTACGGCGCAGATCGACAAAACCACCTTGCAGGGGGTGCTGGATTACGCCAACAGCCGCATGAAACCTGCACTGGCAGAGCGCCTGCCACTGACAGATCACGCAGGGCCGCGCACATTGATTTTCAAAGGTGCGATCACCGGTGTGAACACGTCGGCAGAAGGTTTGCAGTTCTATGAAGTCGTCCCGGTCGCGCTGGTTATTGCCGGAACTCAAACCGCGACAGGCCACCGCACGCGTGACACTGAAGTGTATTTCGAAGGTGAGCTGATCGACGCCAGTACTGGCAAACCGGTGATCAAAGTCGTGCGTAAAGGATTCGGTAAACAAGTTTCTAATGATAAACAGAAAGTTACCGCCAACGATTTAAAAGTTGTGGTAGATAGCCTGGCGAATGATACCAAGCTGTTCAACGAATAAGTTCCGGTTTTCCGCACCGTCAGACACAGGCAGTCGTAAGGCTGCCTTTTTTCAGACTGAATCAGCGATAAACTCACGCAGCCACTGATGTGCAGGATCACGATGAGCGCGCTCGTGCCAGACCATGTACATCTCGAACCCCGAAACATCCAGCGGCGGTGTAGTAACCTGCAAAGCAGGATTTCCACGTACCAGACGTTCCGGCAACATCGCCACCAGATCAGTGGTCATCAGCACCTGAACGACAAACAGGAAATGCGGCACTGACATGACGACGCGGCGCGATAATCCAGTGGCCGCCAGCGCGATGTCGGTATTGCCATAGAAACCCCCACCATCAGGTGAAACGATCACATGTTCCAGTGCGCAAAACGCTGAACGCGATATCTCGCCTTTAACCTGCGGATGTCTTTTTCTGCTCACCAAAACATAACGTTCAGCAAACAATAATCGGCTGTGCAGGCCATTCATCACCGCCTCGCCGGTATGGAATGCGAGATCCAGCGTACCCTGCTCCATTTTGCGGATAATCCGCGCAGGTGACGTTTCAAAAATAGCCAGCCGTGCAGAAGGTGCGGCTCTACGTAATGCCCGTAACGCGGGCAGCACAATGGTCGATTCGCCATAATCTGCCGCCCCCAGATTCCAGGTATTCTTTGCCGTCGAGGGGTCAAACACTTCACCCGCAGACACGGCCTGCTCCAGCGCGGCCAGTGCCCGTCGCAGCGGCTCACGTAATTCATCAGCACGCGCGGTCGGCCGCATCCCCCGTGGTCCCGGCAGCAGCAAAGGGTCATCAAAAAATTCCCGCAACTTCGCGAGCTGAACGCTGACTGAAGGTTGTGAAAGATTACGGCGTTGCGCCGTACGCGTGACGTTTTGCTCGGCGAGCAGGACATCCAGCGTCAGCAACAAATTGAGATCCAAACGGCCGAAATTACTCATCGCTATACCTGCTATATGATCAATTCATTTCAACTATACCTGACAACAACCTACTCTGCGTTTACCACTTAGCGGAGAATTCGTCATGAATGTATTGATCGTCTATGCCCACCCTGAATCACAATCACTGAACGGCTCGCTGAAAGATTTTGCGGTCAGTCATTTGCAGGCCGCCGGGCACAATGTGCAGATATCGGATTTGTATGCCATGCAATGGAAAGCCGCGCTGGATGCCGGAGATAACACCGAGCCTTCACCAGGGCCTTTTCAACCTTCGCAGGATTCACAGCGCGCTTACCAGAATGGCACGCAAAGCCATGACATTGCCGCCGAACAGGAAAAATTACAGTGGGCTGATACCGTGATATTTCAGTTCCCGCTATGGTGGTTTTCAATGCCCGCGATTATGAAAGGCTGGGTGGAACGCGTTTATGCCTACGGATTTGCTTACGGCGTCGGTGAACATTCCGACACGCACTGGGGCGACCGTTACGGAGAAGGCAAAATGGCCGGTAAACGCGCCATGCTGATGGTCACGACCGGTGGCTGGGAACCGCATTACAGTGCGCGTGGGATTAATGGCCCTATCGACGAGCTGCTGTTCCCGATCCATCACGGCATCCTGCACTATCCGGGCTTCAGCGTACTGCCGCCGCTGGTGTTCTACCGCACCGGACGCATGGATGAAACCCGCTATGCGCAAATTTGCGCGGAGATGTCTCACCGGCTGGATACATTAGAAAGCGCGACACCCATTTCATTCCGCCAGCAGAATGGCGGCGATTACGCTATTCCGTCACTGATATTGAAACCGGAAATTGCGCCGGAGAAAAATGGGTTTGCGGCGCATTTGAAATAACGATCTGAGAGAATTTCAGGCATAAAAAATGCCAGTGGATAATTTAATCACACTGGCGTTTTGTGGATTTTAAATAGCAGATGTCTCTAAAACTTATTCCCATTTGATCGCTATTTTCTCAATGCGCTTTGCCGTTTTTGGCTAAATACATGGCGTTGTCGGCATATTCGAGAAGCTGACGTTCATCGTTACCATGCTCCGGATAGAGTGCGATTCCGATACTGGGCGTGATGGTCAAACTGTGGCCTTCCAGGGTAAAAGGAGGATTGAAAGCGTCACGGATTTTTTCTGCTACCCGAGCAGACGCGGGTAAGGAAACCCCCTGAAGCAAAACCACAAACTCATCGCCGCCGACACGAGCGACGGTGTCCGATTCGCGCACACACAACTTCAGGCGCGCAGCGGCCCCCTGCAGCAGTAAATCCCCAATACCATGGCCAAGCGTATCGTTAACCTGTTTAAATTTGTCGAGATCAATGTACAACAGCGACAACTGACCTTGCTCCCGACGTGCTGTTGAGAGCGCGACTTTCAGGCGGTCATGCAAAAAACCCCGGTTCGGGAGGTCGGTCAGTGGATCATACTGCGCCATATACTGCAGCCGAGCCTGCATTTGCTGACGCTCAATGACAGTCGCAATTTGAGTCGAAACGAACTGCAGTAACTCCTGATCCTGTTCGTTGTAGCACACACCCCCCGGGTAGCTTTTGACCATAAGCACGCCAATCGTGCCCTTATGCGACTTGAGCGGAACACCCAGCCAGCAGAATGGATTCATGCCAAAAGAGACCCGCAATTCTTCCATGCGGGCAACCATCGTTTCAGGTGTGAGCAGCAGCGGCAGACCGGTATGAATAATCTCTGCGTAGAACGTACCTGGGATCAGGGTAAAGGGGTCTGGCCTCGGCAGAAACTGATCCACATGATAAGGGAAGCTAAGTTTACCGGTTTCATCATCGTAGAGCGTCACCGAGAAATTATCGACGGGCAGCAGCGTGCCGACGATCTCATGAATACGCTGGAATAACTTGAGTAAATCTTCGGCGGTATGTGCAGCTTCAGAAATAGAATAAAGCGCAGACTGCAACAATTCGGATCGTTTGCGTTCGGTAATATCTCGGGCAACCCCAATGCGCAATTGATCAGCCGGTGACCAGCGTGCCGTCCACATGATGTTGACTACTTGTCCATTCTTATGAATGTAACGGTTCTCAAAATGAAACTGAGGATTGCCAGACATGATCCCCACCACCGAGTTTCGGGTTATTTCCCGATCTTCAGGCAGCATCATGTCAAACATGTTTTTGCCGATCATTTCTTTCGGCGTATAGCCAAAAATACGTTCGCATGATGCGCTCGCAAAAACGATATTGGCATGGGCATCAACCGCAAAAACAGCATCCATCATGAGATCAATAAAACTGGCCAACGGCGCGTGAGGATTCGATTCCATAGAGAAACTATAAGGCCTGAATATAAGAGTGAGTACGACTACCTTTACGATAGATATCCGTCGTCCATTAGCACTGCATCGTTTTGCACCACCGGTTAAAGATAGTACAGGTACAGTTGAATAAACTCAGGAAAGAATCACATGATAAAGTTGAAACGGCCGTTTGATATCTGACAGATATCAAAAAGCCCGCAGTTACGCGGGCTTAGAGGTACTTTACTGCTTTTACGTGCAGGCTGTTGCCAGACGCGAAATCATTCCCACTCAATCGTTGCCGGTGGTTTGCCCGAGATATCATAGACAACGCGGGAGATACCGTCGACTTCGTTGATGATGCGATTGGAGCAGCGGCCAAGGAAATCGTACGGCAGGTGTGCCCAGTGCGCGGTCATGAAATCGATGGTTTCTACTGCACGCAGGGAAACGACCCAGTCGTATTTACGGCCATCGCCCATCACACCAACGGAGCGGACAGGCAGGAAGACGGTGAAGGCCTGGCTGACTTTGTTATACAGGTCGGCTTTATGCAGTTCTTCGATGAAGATAGCATCGGCGCGACGCAGCAGGTCGCAGTACTCTTTCTTCACTTCGCCCAGCACGCGAACGCCCAGACCCGGGCCCGGGAACGGGTGACGGTAAAGCATGTCATACGGCAGGCCGAGTTCCAGACCGATTTTACGTACTTCGTCTTTGAACAGTTCTTTCAGCGGCTCAACCAGACCCAGTTTCATTTCTTTCGGCAAACCGCCCACGTTGTGATGCGATTTGATCACGTGCGCTTTACCGGTGGCCGAGGCTGCGGATTCAATCACGTCAGGGTAGATGGTGCCCTGCGCCAGCCATTTCACTTCATCCTGCTTGCAGGCTTCTTCATCGAACACTTCAACAAAGACGCGGCCGATGATTTTACGTTTGGCCTCAGGTTCATCAACGCCTGCCAGCGCAGACAGGAAGCGCTCTTCCGCAGCGACATGAACGATGTTCAGACCGAAACGGTCACCGAACATTTCCAGCACCTGATCTGCTTCGTTAAGACGCAGCAGACCGTTATCGACGAATACGCAAGTCAGACGGTCGCCAATGGCGCGGTGCAGCAACATGGCGGTCACGGAAGAGTCAACGCCACCGGACAGGCCGAGGATCACATGATCGTCGCCAATCTGCACACGCAGACGTTCAACGGCATCTTCAATGATTTTTGCTGGCGTCCACAGTGCTTCGCACTCGCAGATATCCATGATGAAACGTTCAAGCATACGCAGGCCCTGACGGGTATGCGTCACTTCCGGGTGGAACTGCACACCGTAGAAGCGTTTTTCTTCGTTGGCCATAATGGCAAACGGGCAAGTCTCAGTGCTGGCAACGGTCACAAAATCAGACGGGATGGCCGTCACTTTATCGCCGTGGCTCATCCAGACGTCGAGCAACGGTTTGTTGTTCTCGCTCAGGGCATCCTGAATGTCACGGATCAGCGCACTTTCAGTCTGAACTTCAACCTGCGCATAACCAAATTCGCGCTCGTTAGAGCCTTCAACATGGCCGCCTAACTGCATCGCCATGGTTTGCATGCCGTAGCAGACGCCCAGAACCGGTACACCGGCTTCGAAGACATAGTCTGGTGCACGCGGGCTGTCATGCTCGGTGGTACTTTCCGGGCCGCCGGACAGGATGATCCCGTTCGGATTGAATTCGCGGATTTGGGCTTCGGTTACGTCCCAGGCCCAGAGTTCGCAATAGACACCCAGTTCACGCACGCGGCGCGCAACAAGTTGGGTGTACTGGGAGCCGAAATCGAGGATCAGGATACGGTGCTTGTGAATATTTTCGCTCATGAGGGGGCGTTTTCCAGAAAGCAATAAAAGCGTTAAAACAACAGGTTAAATTTTCTAACAATCTTAAAAGCAGACAGCGAGCCTTTAGCTCGCTGTCTTTAGGGTCAGGATCCCATGCGGTAGTTCGGTGACTCTTTGGTAATCGTCACGTCATGTACGTGGCTTTCCTGGATCCCGGCACCGCTGATGCGGACAAACTCAGCCTTGGTGCGCAGGTCGTCGATGGTAGCACAACCGGTCAGCCCCATACAGGAGCGCAGACCGCCCATTTGCTGGTGGATGATCTCTTTCAGACGGCCTTTATACGCCACGCGACCTTCGATACCTTCCGGTACCAGTTTGTCAGCAGCGTTATCAGTCTGGAAGTAACGGTCTGAAGAGCCTTTGGACATCGCGCCCAGAGAACCCATGCCGCGGTAAGATTTGTATGAACGGCCCTGATACAGCTCGATTTCGCCCGGAGATTCTTCAGTACCCGCCAGCATCCCGCCGACCATCACACAGCTTGCGCCGGCAGCGATAGCTTTTGCGATGTCGCCGGAGAAGCGGATACCGCCGTCAGCGATAACCGGAATACCGGTGCCTTCCAGCGCTTCAACCGCGTCAGAAACGGCAGTGATTTGCGGAACACCCACGCCGGTCACGATACGGGTAGTACAGATGGAGCCAGGACCGATACCGACTTTCACCGCGCTCACGCCTGCTTTCGCCAGTGCCAGAGCACCTGCGCCAGTTGCAACGTTACCGCCAATGATTTGCAGATCCGGGTATTTCGCGCGGGTTGCGCGGATACGTTCCAGAACGCCTTCGGAATGGCCGTGAGAAGAGTCGATCAACAGAACGTCAACACCGGCAGCAACCAGCGCATCGATACGTTCTTCGTTGCCCGCACCTGCGCCAACCGCTGCACCGACGCGCAGGCTGCCCTGCTCATCTTTACAGGCATTCGGTTTACGTTCGGCTTTCTGGAAGTCTTTTACGGTGATCATACCGAGCAGATGGAATTGCGCGTCAACCACCAGTGCTTTCTCTACGCGTTTTTCGTGCATTTTTTGCAGCACGACTTCGCGGGCTTCGCCTTCTTTGACGGTGACCAGACGTTCTTTCGGCGTCATGACCGCAGTGACAGGCTGTTCCAGATCGGTCACGAAGCGCACGTCACGACCGGTAATAATACCGACCAGTTCGTTTTCTTCAGTCACGACCGGATAACCGGCAAAACCGTTAATTTCAGTGAGTTCTTTAACCTGACGCAAAGTGGTCGATGGCGTGACGGTTTTAGGGTCAGCAACAACGCCGCTTTCATGCTTCTTCACGCGACGGACTTCTTCCGCCTGACGCTCAATAGACATGTTCTTGTGAATGAATCCGAGGCCGCCTTCCTGCGCCAGAGCAATCGCCAGATTCGCTTCAGTCACGGTATCCATCGCTGCGGACAGCATAGGGATATTCAGACGGATTTTAGCGGTCAGTTGAGTACCGAGGTCGGCAGTATTAGGCAAAACTGTGGAGTGGGCTGGAACAAGGAGAACGTCGTCGAACGTTAGTGCTTCTTTTGCGATACGTAGCATGGGCAATATCTCACCAAGGTGGATGCGGAAAAGATAAAATATTGCAGCGGGAGTATACAGGTGAGTAGGCATTTCGACCAGAACTATTTCAAAAACTTCTTGATTACCTTTTGCGGGCATGTAGTATCGTTCGATTAAGTCTCTGTTTTTGAATTTGATCTGGATCACATGTCGCTACCTTCTTCGCCTCCTATTTTTACCGTAAGCCGCCTGAATCAGACGGTCCGACAGTTGCTGGAAAACGAAATGGGTCAGGTCTGGCTCTCCGGTGAGATTTCAAACTTCTCTCAGCCGTCCTCCGGCCACTGGTATTTTACGCTCAAAGATGACCGCGCTCAGGTCAAATGTGCCATGTTCCGCAACACGAATCGCCGCACAACGTTCCGCCCGCAAAATGGCCAGCAGGTATTAGTCCGCGCGACCATTACGCTGTATGAGCCACGTGGCGATTATCAGCTGATTGCCGAAAGTATGCAGGAAGCTGGCGACGGTTTATTGCAGCAAAAATTCGATCTGCTGAAACAGCAACTGGCCGCCGAAGGTCTGTTTGATGCACAGTTTAAACAACCGCTGCCCTCGCCTGCTAAATGCGTGGGTGTGATTACTTCCGCCAGCGGCGCCGCGCTGCATGACGTGTTAAATGTCTTAAAGCGTCGCGACCCGTCGTTACCCGTCATTATTTATCCGACGTCAGTTCAGGGCGCGGATGCGCCGGGGCAAATCGTCCGCGCCATTGAGCTGGCTAACGCTCGGGAAGAAGTCGATGTCCTGATTGTCGGGCGCGGTGGCGGTTCGCTGGAAGATTTATGGAGCTTTAACGATGAGCGCGTGGCACGGGCGATTTTTGCCAGCCGCATTCCGATCGTCAGCGCCGTCGGCCACGAAACCGATGTGACGATTGCCGATTTTGTTGCTGATTTACGTGCGCCGACGCCATCTGCTGCTGCCGAACTGATCAGCCGCAATCAGCTGGAATTGCTGCGCCAGATCCAGTCGCAGCAGCAGCGCCTCGAAATGGCGATGGATTATTATCTCGCACAACTGACGCAGCGCTTCACGCGTCTGAATCACCGCCTGCAACAGCAGCATCCGCATTTACGTCTGGCGCGTCAGCAAACGGCGCTGTTCAAATTGCGCCGTCGTCTTGATGAAGCCATGCAAAACCAGCTGCGTCAGATGCTGCGCCGCACCGACCGTTTGCAGCAACGCCTCACACAACAGCAACCGCAGCCGCGTATTCACCGCGCCCAGCAGCGGGTTCAGCAGCTTCAGTACCGGCTGCAACAGGCGATGTCATCGCAACTGACCGAAAGCCGTCAGCGTTTCGGTACTGCCTGTACGCAACTGGAAGGCGTCAGTCCGCTGGCGACACTCGCCCGCGGCTATAGCGTGACGACCACGCCGCAAGGCGCGTTGCTGAAGAAAACCACGCAGACTGCACCGGGCGATACACTGAAAACACGTCTGGCCGATGGCTGGATTGAAAGTGAAGTGAAATCGATTGTGGTAGAGAAGAAGGTGCGTAAACGTGCGGTTAAATAAGCGTTAGGTTTCCCCCATCCTCCCCCTTCGCAGGGGGAGGAGATTGAAAAGCTTACAGATTATAGTTATTTGTCTTCACGCCATTCACCCAAACTTCACGCGTTTCGCCTTGCGGCAGCACAATGCTCAGGGTTTTCCACGCTGGTTTGAAATCACCGCGCTGCGTCAGCGTGATGTTGATTCGCTGATCGTCACTGGCGATATCCCAGTTCAGCCACAGCGCATGATTCTGCTCCCAGCGATGGCTTTCGCCGTCATCTTCAAACAGCATGCCTGACGATGTCACCTGACCCGGTGCCGGATACACATGCAATTCACGCAGCATATCTTTACTGGCCTCAACATGCGCCAGACGGCAAGATTGCGGCAATGCAGCACCGGCGCGCACCAGCAGCGGCAATCTGTCCAGTGGTGCGTCGAGGGTGATTGTCTGCCCGCCCGCAAACCATTCGCCGGTATAGAAATCGCACCAGCCCATTCCGTTCTCAGGCAGATAAACATTACGCTCACGCTGCCCCTCATCCACCACGCTGGCGACCAGCAAATCACGTCCCATCAGGAAGTCATCGGTTTCCGCGAAGGTGTTTTTGTCGTGCTCGTGGTCGAGGAATGTCGGGCGCAGCATCGGCTCGTCATCCGCATGAGCCTGCCACAGCAAGGTGTAGAAATAAGGCAATAAGCGATAACGCAGACGGATGGCATCACGAATAAGCGGCGTCACCTGCGGATACATCCACGGCTCATTCACCGTGTGATCATCATTCCAGGAATGAATGGTGAAACGTGGATGCATCACGCCGTTTTGCACCCAGCGGACAAACAGTTCGGCATCCGGCTTATCCCCTGAGAATCCGCCGACGTCGTGCCCGACGTTATACAAACCGGATAAACTCATGCCGATGCCCATGCGGGTGTTGTAGCGCAGCGTCTGCCAGTTAGTGCGGTTATCACCGCTCCACGTTTGCACGTAACGCTGCATGCCGGAACAACCTGAGCGGGAAATCAGATACGGCCGGATTTCCGGCGCAAAGTTTTGCTGTGCTTCAAACGACGCACGCATCATCAGCAGCGGCATCACCGGACGGATATGTTTGATGGCGATAGACTTGCCAAAACCGTGGCAACGCGCATCGCTGTCCCAGACTTCATACTCGTTGTTGTCATTCCACGTCGAGCCGATGCCTTTTTCAAGCAGCTGTTGTGTCACGCCTTTCTGCCACCAGCGCACAGCGGCCGGATGAGTGAAATCGAGGTGGGAACCTTCGTCATCCCAGAATACTGAGCGTTCCGGCACGTCGCTTTCGCTGTCACGGATAAATAAACCCTGCTCAGCAACCTGTTCATATTGCGGGTGATCCTGCAACAGGCAAGGTTTGATATTGGCCGCCAGACGGATACCAGCGTCAAGAAACGCTTTCGACATCACTTCCGGCTCAGGCACTTTGTCGTAGTTCCAGTTAAAGACGTAGCGCTTGTTGCCGATCGAGGTGTAACCCGATGATAACTGGAATGAATCACACGGAATTTCATGCTGTTCGCACAGCGTGATGAATTTCATCAGCTGTTGCTGGGCATCCGGCGCATCGGTGTAATACATGGTCGAGCCACTGTAACCGAGACTCCATTTCGGCCCAAAGGTAGTTTTACCGGTCAGGCGCACCAGCTTTTTGGTGACGTCGAGTGACGTCGGGCCGACAAACAGGTAGTAATCCAGATCGCCCGCTTCGGCACTGAAACGACGGTAAGGCAGATGGTAATTATCCAGTTCATTGCCGAGATCAAGCCAGACATTGCTGAGATTGTCGTAGAAAACGCCAAAACTGACACCATTGCGCCGCGTCAGGGTAAACGGGATATGCTTATACAGCGGATCGGTGCTGGCGGCGTTATAACCCATCGCATCCAGATTACGCATTTCAAAGCGGCGGCCGCTACGGTTGAGATCACCGGCTTTCTCGCCCAGCCCGTACACGCCATCCTGCACCTCACGCAGCTGATAGTGCGCCGATGCTTCGTTTTTCACGCCGAGCATATACGCACCGGTTTTCCGATCTTTTACCAGCGGCTGCCAGACACCGGCCTCATTTTTATATTCCCACTCCAGCCACAACGGCTGATGCACCGTGACGCGCAGCGCCTCAGTGGTCAGTGTCAGGCAATCGTCGCCCTGTTCGAGCTGATAGCCCGGCACTGAAAAACCTTCGTTGCTCAGACGGCCACGCCCTTCCCATGGTGCATCATTTTGTGGTGCGATACTCCAGGTACGATCCAGCGCAAGCTCGCCGTTTCGCTGGATGAATACGCGGATTAAACCCTGTTCCAGCACACGCAGAGAAAACAGATGTTTACCATCAACCCGCAAATCCACGCCTGCTTCATCCTGCCCGGCAAGCTCCCAGTGTTTTAACGTCTTCATAGACTCTCCCTTTTTGCCGGATTGCGGCGTTCAGCGATCAGAGCAACCAGGAAGACTGCGCCGATCAAATCAAAGAAACCCATCGCGATAAACAGCGGATTGAAACCCATTTTGTCGGCAACGGCGCCGATCAGCAGTGAAAACAGGAAACTGGCGATCCACGCCGAAGAACCGCGCATGCCGTTAACTGTCGCCACCTGGCTCTTATCGAATGTCTCCACCACGACGGCGCTCAGCATGCAGGAAATCACCTGATGACCGAAACCGCCGATGGAAATCAGGGCGATGGCGGCATACGGGCTTTGCGTCAAGGCGACCAGCGCCAGCGACAGCATCATAAATGCGCCGGTGACGGAGCTGGCGACGATGGAGTTAATGCGGGTGCAGCCAAACACTTTGCGGTACAACGTGGTGAGATAGCCGCTGGCAATACTGCCGAGGTCGGCGGCCAGGAACGGCAGCCAGGCAAACATCACAATGTGTTTTAAATCCATCCCACGTTCATTGGCGAGATACAACGGCACCCAGAAACTGAACACCGCCCACGCAGGCTCAGCCAGAAATGCCGGAATGGCGATACCGTAGAATTTCTTGTTTTTACAGACAATTTTCAGCGATTTGATAAACGGCAGACGCGTTTGTTGCGGCTCGTTATCTGAACGGATCAGCGCCAGTTCATCTTTGCTCAGGTTCGGATGCGTTTCCGGTGAATGGTAGAACTTCCACCACAGCAGAACCCACAGCATCGACAGCACGCCGCAGAACAGGAACGCACCACGCCAGCCAAATGACACGTGCGCGACCAGGATAATCGGCGGGGCCAGCATGGCACCAATCGAGAAGCCTACGCCTGCCCAGCCCGCGGCAACCGGACGCTCTTTACGCGGGAACCAGTCGGAAATCGCTTTGGCGTTGGCCGGAGTCGCCGCCGCTTCGGCACTGCCCATAAAGAAGCGCAGAACGGCGAGTTGGATCCAACTGCCCGCCCCTGCATGCAGCATACAAACCACCGCCCAGATTGAGGCGCAGATCAGAAAGCCCAGCTTCAGGCCAATTACATCAATCAGCCAGCCGCACAACGGCTGGAAAATGGTGTACGCCGCCTGAAACGCCGCGACGATGTAAGAATATTGTTCCGTGGTCATGTTCAGGCTGGTTTTCAGTTCAGCCGCCAGTAACCCCAGAGAATTTCGGGTGACGTAGTTGACCGTCACGCCGAGCAGAAACAGCGCCAGCATCCACCAGCGTAAAGCCTTTATCTTTCTGCGTCCTGCAACCGCAGCTGTCCCGGTATTTATTTGAATTGTCATGTCCGTTCTCCCACCCGTCGGCCTGGCCGCAGATGATGTGTCATGTGAGGTACTTCTGCAGAGTAGGCAGCCGGATTTGTGAGGGAAACGTGATTTTTTGCAAAAGCTTTCACGCTATAACTGGACGGGGAAGTCAGGGAGGATAAAAGCTCACGGGAAGCACATCTTCTGATATGAAAATTTTTGCATGGACGATTTTGAAGGAGATCACAGTTTGAAAGGAAAGTTAAATATCCAGCAAATTGCCGACCAGACAGGGTTGTCGATCAGTACCGTTTCACGGGTTTTAGCCGGAAAAAATAACACCAGCAGCAAGGCGCGCGACAGCGTGCTTGAGTGTGCCAAATCTCAGGGCGTTCTCGATGGCCTTTCCACCGGCAGGCTGATGCTCAACAACATTTTGATTTTCGCTCCCGCCCGCGCCTTTGATGTGCGCAGCGATATTTTTTACTACAAGGTGATCCAGGGCATTCTGGCTGCCACCGCCCATCATGAAGTGCGCGTCCGTTATTGTGCGATGGAAGAAGAAAACGCCGATGCTGCGCTGTTCATCGCCAAAATGACCGATCCGCAAACCGAAGCCGTATTACTGGTCGGTATCGACGATCCTCACATTCATCAATTGGCCGCTGACATGGGCAAGCCCTGCGTGCTGGTCAATTGCCATGACCGGCATATGCGCCATGACAGTGTCAGCCCCGATCATCAGACGATGGGCGATTTCGCCTGCGACTATCTCTTTTCTCAGGGCCACACACATATCGTGACCGTGCAGTGCCTGCGACGTCATACGATGGAACTTCGGCTCACGGGGATTAAACAGGCGTTCACGCGCCATCATCAGGTTTTCAGTGACAGCCAGCATTTGCTGAATACCTCAGGATTCGGTGCCCAGGAAAGCGAACAGGCGCTGCTGGAATTTCTGGATGCCTTGCCGCCCGGCCAGCCGCTGCCGACCGCAATCCTGGCCGGTGGCGATTTTATGGCTTCCGGCGTGGTAGCCGCGCTGGCTAAACGCGGCTTTTCCGTGCCCGGGGATATCAGCGTTATCAGCACTGACGGATTCAATCTTGCAGAAATTCACGATGTGCCGCTGACAGCGGTGCATGTGCCGCGCGATGAACTCGGTGCCGAAGCGATTTCCCTGTTGCAACGGCGCATGCTGCGCCCCGATGCGCCTCACACAACGCAGCTGTTGCAGGGAAAACTGGTGGTGCGCGAATCGGTCAGAAAAGCCAGCGGACGCGCTGTGATTTGTCATTCACATACGTTGTATGACCCGCAGCCGGACAGATAAATCTCATCTTTAACAGGCTTAACGCTCAGCAGTCCTATACTGACGGTGATGACTATTCATTAGCCGGCTTTCAGTATCAGACGGTCAGAACACCTTGTTTTCACCTTCGGGTGACTCTTGATAAGGAGATTCACGATGAATCACAGTTCAGCAAAGCGTTACAACAGCGTTATCCCGCCCTACATGCTTAACCGTATTATTGAACACGGTTCAGAGCCCCAGCGCAGATGTGCCAGACAGACGCTGGTACATGTGAATACCCTGATGGCACAGCCCTACGCCAAACCGCAGAAGATCGTGACAGCCAAAGCGGGTCAGGTTGAGCGTGATATTTATGACGCCAAAAATACCACCCGACTACCGGGGGAATCCGTGCGTAAGGAAGGTCAGCCAAGTAACGGCGATGTGTCGGTGGATGAAGCCTATGATTATCTTGGCGTGACCTATGATTTCTTCTGGCAGGCCTATCAGCGAAATTCCCTTGATAACAAAGGGCTGGCGCTTCTCGGCACGGTGCATTATGACAAAGGCTATCAGAATGCCTTCTGGAACGGGCAGCAGATGGTGTTTGGTGACGGTGACGGCGAAATCTTTAACCGCTTCACGATTGCTATCGACGTTGTCGGGCACGAGCTTTCCCACGGGGTCACCGAAACGGAAGCAGGTCTGGAATATAACGGCCAGTCCGGCGCACTGAACGAATCGATGTCGGATGTGTTTGGTTCGCTGGTGAAACAATTCCACCTGAAACAAACTGCCGATAAAGCCGACTGGATTATTGGTGAAGGTTTGCTGGCGAAAGGCATTAACGGTTCCGGGCTGCGTTCTATGTCTCATCCCGGTACCGCTTACGATGACCCGCTGTTGGGTAAAGATCCGCAACCGGCGGACATGAAGGGTTATGTGAATACCCGCGATGACAACGGCGGTGTGCACATTAATTCAGGCATACCTAACCGCGCGTTCTATCTGGCAGCGACTAAACTGGGTGGTAACGCGTGGGAACGTGCAGGTTACGTCTGGTATGACACGGTTTGTGATAAATCCCTGCCCAAAAATGCAGACTTTGTCACGTTCGCCCAACTGACGATTCAGCATGCGGAAAAACGCTTTGACGCTTCCGTTGCACAAGCGGTTCGTGAAGCCTGGGAGCAGGTCGGAGTGATGTAAATGAAACCTTTAGATTCGCTGGAAAGTAATGCGGTCATTGAGATTTACCGCGAAGGCGGCATTGCGTTTATCCCGAAACTCAGCGGGCCGCGACGGGTCGAACTTTCAGGTATGAGTGATGATAAGCGGCGGGAAATTTGCCAGCTCATCAACAAAGCCCTGCCCTATGCTCAGGAAAAAGAAAACGCCGGTCATGGCGACCAGCGTTATTTCCGGCTGGAGATTTACTATGCTTCGCAAGCGCATTCGGCCAGCCTGGTGGTGATTATTCCTGAAACCGAAACGCCCGAGGAACTGGTGAATTTATGGAAGCAGGCTCCCCCTGACGATCACTCTGCGGAATAAGGCGAATACGTAAACCGTACCCTTTTTTTAGAAATCATCCCGTGCCCGTTTTGGCAGAAGTAATCGACCGCGCCGCAGGCTTTCAGCTCCTGCAACGGTTGCTGGCAATCCGGGCATAATGCGATTTGCTGATAGTCGCCATGGCTGGCGTCACAATGAAAGTGACCACTTACCCAGCTCATCGGCTGGCTGCAAACCGGACAAAGTGCATCCATCGTCTATCCCTCTAAATAACACCCAGAGTCCGCAGTAAATACAGACCCAGTGCGGTAGTGAAAAATGATCCGAGCGTGGTGACGGCAATAATATTCGCCGCCAGCGTCGCGTTGCCGCCCATTGCACGGGTCATCACGTAGCTGCCCGCTGCGGTCGGTGTGCAGGAAAAGAGAAATATAACGCCGAGCGCCGCGTCGCGAAAGCCAAACAGCCATGCCCCGAAGGTCATCAGCGCAGGCACAAATATCACACGTGACGCGGAAGACCAGGCTGCCACGTGAGAACTGCGGAACATCGCCTTCACGTCAAGACTGGCACCGGCACATAACATTGCCAGCGGCAGCGCCATCCCTGAAATAAACTCACCGGTGCTGGCAATGGTCGCTGGCATCGGTAAATGGCTGTACTTAAACGCCAGCCCGAGCACCAGACCAATAATCAGCGGATTGGTGATAATACCGCGCAGAATCGGCTTCAGCCCGATGCTATTCCCCTGCCCGCCTTTCAGGCTACGGGTTAGCGTAATCACGGAAAGCACGTTGAAGAGGATCACTGTGACCGCCAGATACATCGACCCCAGCGCAATACCTTCGCTGCCAAAGGCCAGCGAGGCATAAGCAAGACCCGCGATGCCGGTATTGGCGCGGAATCCTCCCTGCACAAAAATACCGCGCTCACGCGGGTCTTTCACCAGTTTTATCGCCACCAGTTCCAGCAACAGAAATGAAGCGACGGTGCCAAGGCCACCATAAATGGCGAGCGGCAGATTTGAGCCTGAGGAATCATGCCCTTGCGCCACGCTGAAAAAAAGCAGGCAAGGTAAGGCGATATTGAATACCAGACGGCTGGCTTTCTCGTTGAAATTGTCGTCCATCAGGCCGGTACGGCGGAGCACCACGCCCAGCAACAAGATCAGTAAGTTTGGGACCGTAACACCAAATGCAAAACTCCAGGTCTGCCAGAACATCCAGCCAGCTCCTTGCGGGGAAATTAAGACGAAAAAAAGAGGTACATTTTCATGCACCCCATTCGTTTAGGATTTGTTTTTCAGGTGCTGCATCAGACGTCGGCGCTTGCGCTGCTGGTGAGGAGAAAGCGAGTTTTTCTTGCCTTCATACGGGTTCTCACCTTCTTTGAACTGAATGCGGATTGGCGTTCCCATCACTTTCAGTGAACGACGGAAATAGTTCATCAGATAGCGTTTATAGGAATCAGCCAGGTCTTTCACCTGATTACCGTGAATCACCACGATTGGCGGGTTATAGCCCCCGGCGTGAGCATATTTCAGTTTCACGCGGCGACCATTGACCAGCGGTGGCTGGTGATCGTCAGCCGCCATTTGCATGATACGGGTCAGTAAGGAAGTGCTCACACGCGTGGTTGCACAGGTGTACGCTTCGTTTACTGACTCAAACAGGTTACCAACGCCGCTGCCGTGCAGGGCAGAGATGAAGTGAATGCGGGCAAAATCAACGAAACCAAGACGCAGATCCAGCTGATCTTTAACCTGAGCACGTGCTTCTTCGCTCATGCCATCCCACTTGTTGACCACGATAACCAGTGAGCGCCCGCTGTTGAGGATAAAGCCTAACAGCGAGAGATCCTGATCGGAAATGCCTTCGCGGGCATCGATAACCAGCATCACTACGTTGGCATCTTCAATCGCCTGCAGAGTTTTGATTACCGAGAATTTCTCAACGGTTTCAGTCACTTTGCCGCGCTTACGCACACCGGCGGTATCAATCAGAACGTATTCACGCTCGTCACGCACCATCGGGATATAAATACTGTCACGGGTCGTGCCCGGCATGTCGTAAACCACGACGCGCTCTTCGCCCAGAATACGGTTAGTCAGTGTGGACTTACCTACATTCGGACGTCGACGATAGCCAGTTTGATTGGCAGAGACTGCGGGTCGAAATTATCTTCTTCGTCTTCAGGGATTTCATCACCGGTGGCTTCCTGCTCGGCCCAGTAAGCCGCGTTAGCTTCTTCCTCGGTCAGTTCGACTTCTTCCGGCTTTTCACCCACGAACGGGATCAGTACGTGTTCGATCAGTTGCGTCACGCCACGGCCGTGTGAAGCGGCGATGGCATAGACTTCGCCAAGGCCCAGCGAGTAGAAATCGCCGGTGGCGCTGTCCGGATCCAGCCCGTCAGTTTTGTTGGCGACCAGGAAAGTGGCTTTTTCACGGCTGCGAAGATGCTGGGCAATGCCCTGATCGGCAGGCATAAGGCCCGCGCGCGCATCTACCATGAACAGCACGATATCCGCTTCTTCGATAGCCAGCAGAGATTGCCCTGCCATGCGGGTTTCAACGCCATCTTCGGTACCGTCAATACCGCCGGTATCCACGATGATGAATTCATTACCCTCAATTTCGGCACGACCATACTTGCGGTCACGCGTAAGCCCCGGGAAATCCGCCACCAGCGCATCACGCGTCTTGGTTAAACGGTTAAATAAAGTGGATTTACCCACATTCGGGCGCCCAACAAGCGCAACGACAGGTATCATTTTGAAGCCTCAGTGTTTTTATAGGTGGTGCTAAACGCAAATAGCTGGCCTGCTGAATTTCATTGCAAACCACTATAATTCAATTTGTTACAGCGTGATCTCTCATTTGGGATTACGCGGATTTCAGAATACGAAACGGCCCCTGAGCAATTCAGGAGCCGTTTTAAAGCCCGGGGTCAACCGACCTCAGGGCCAGATGCCGGTCGCAGTATTAGCGGGTGAAGGAGTAAACCTCGCCACCTTTCGCCTGCACAACCAGCTTGTCGCTTGCCACAATCGGCGCACTCAGGAAGCCATCGCTGTCGACTTTCTGCTGAGCAACAAAACGACCATCAGTGGTGTTGATCCAGTGCAGATAGCCTTCGGAATCGCCGACCACAATGTAACCATTATACAGCACCGGTGCCGTCAGGTTACGGTGCAGCAACTCACTTTGGCGCCACACGCTGACACCACCCTGAGTATCGAGCGCCATCACGCGGTCATCCTGGTCAACCATATAGATATGGCCTGCGTCGACAATGATGTCATTCACAGAACCAACATCACGTTTCCACATAATCTGACCAGAACGCAGATCCATCGCCACCAGATTGCCATTGTATGCCAGCGTATAAACAACGCCATCAACAATAACCGGCGTGGTATCCACATCGCTCAGACGGTCGATTTCAGTCGTACCGGTAGTCTGAGAAATACGTTGTTGCCAGATCAGCTGACCTTCTTTCATCAGTACAGCACTGACGCGGCCATTATCACCACCGACGATTGCAGCACCAAAGGCTACTGCAGGCGCTGATTCACCACGCAGAGACAGCGTTGGCATATCGAGGTTAGCGGTCCATTGAATGGTACCGTCGGATTCATTCAGACCCTGCAACATACCATTGCCGGTGTGAACCAGAACCAGACCATCGCTGACAACCGGACGGGACAATGCTTCCCCCGCCACTTTGGTCTGCCAGGCGATTTTACCATCAGTGGTGTTCAATGCATAAACGATAGCTTTTTCACTGCCAACGTAAACGTGATCACCTGAAACTGTCAGGCCGCCAGACAGCTGTGCAGAAATATTTCGGGAGAGGAAGCCGGTCTTTTCAGACAGGTTGACGCTCCATTTTTCTTTACCACTGTCAGCGTCGAGTGCTTTAACCAGACCAAAACGGTCAGCCGCAAAAATGGTGCTGTCCTGCCAGGCCGGACGCAGATTGGAGTAGAATTCGCCAATGCCGTCGCCTACGGATTTGCTCCACACTTGCGTCGGTGTGAACTGGTTCTCAACTTTTGGCAGAGGAGACATTTTGACCACGTCTTCTTCGCTGTTAAACAATGAACAGCCACTTAGCAGGGCAACAGAAACCCATCCTACCAAGAGTGTTTTACGCAATTGCATCGGGGTTCCCCTTAGCTGGCTAAGTTGTTCAATTTCATACGCAGCACGGTTTGCAGCGTTTGAGAGGGTTTAGAATCAAGTCCTTTGCTGTAGGCTTCACGAGCACCTTTTGCATCGCCTTTGGCAAGCAAAACATCACCACGGATGCCTTGTTGCATAGCCGTCCAGCCTTCACCCTTCACGCCGTCTAACGTTTTGAGTGCATCATCAAATTTGCCTTGCTGCATCTGGACACGCGCCAGACGTAAGTTCACCAGCGAACGTAAATTATCTTCTTTGGCCTGACCTTGCGCCTGCACTAATTGCTTTTCAGCATTGGCGAAATCACTGGTTCCGACAAAATGA
The DNA here is from genome assembly GCF_003263525.1 of Rahnella sp. NRRL B-41462. NCBI lineage: Bacteria > Pseudomonadati > Pseudomonadota > Gammaproteobacteria > Enterobacterales > Yersiniaceae > Rahnella > Rahnella sp. NRRL B-41462. The sequence goes on from NZ_JYDF01000009.1 coordinate 39,832, forward strand.
TCAGCCAGTTGCAGGGCGGCAAATACGCCGTAATTATTGTCATTGCTCTGAGCAAATTTTTCGAGATCAGTCACGCCTTTCGCGTTATTGCTGGTCAGCGACTGATTAGCTTGCTGGAAAGACGCAGAAGCTTCCGTCAGGGCAGAGTCCTGGTGACTCTGCCAGAAACGCCAGCCGCCCAGGGCTGCAATACCCAGAACAACGCCGATGGCCAGCGCTTTACCGTTTTCGGCAAAGAAGCGACGTACAGCATCAACCTGTTCATTCTCAGTGGTATAGACTTCCACAGTGTCCTTCTCCTTAACCCAACATCGAAGCCAGACGCGCGACGATTTCGCTTTGCGCCAGCGTTTCTTGCGTTCCACTCTGCAGGTCTTTTACGACGACCTGCTGGTTAGCGACTTCAGTTTCGCCTAGTACCAGGGCAACACGCGCACCCCATTTATCAGCACGGGCGAACTGTTTCTTGAAATTGCCGCCACCGTAGTTAGTCATAACTTTCAGCTCAGGCAGCGCATCACGCAGTGTTTCAGCCAGTTGCATAGCCACGCTTTGCGTGCCAGCACCGGATGAGATCACGTAGGTGTCGACGGTTGCCGGTGCTTTGAAGTCCGGGTTTACGGCCTGAACCAGTAATACCAAACGTTCCAGCCCCATGGCGAAACCGACACCCGGTGTTGCACGACCGCCCAGTTGTTCGACCAGACCGTCGTAGCGGCCACCCGCACACACAGTCCCTTGTGAGCCTAAGCTGCTGGTTACCCATTCGAACACGGTGCGGTTGTAATAATCCAGACCGCGCACAAGTCGCTGATTAACCGTATATGGGATACCAGACTGCTCTAAAAGTTCACACAGACCTGCAAAGTGTTCTCTTGATTCTTCATCAAGATAATCACCCAGCTCCGGTGCATCATTTAATAACGTCTGAATATCGGGATTTTTGGAGTCCAGAACACGCAGCGGATTGCTGTACATGCGACGTTTACAGTCTTCATCCAGCTTGTCTTTATGTTGCTCCAGGAAAGCCACCAGCGCATCACGATAGTTCGCGCGGGCTTCCAGTGAACCGATAGAGTTCAGTTCCAGCGCCACGTGCTCAGAAATCCCCAGCGCGCGCCACCAGCGGGCGGTCAGCAGAATTAATTCGGCATCAATGTCCGGCCCTTGCAGACCAAAGACTTCTACACCCAACTGATTGAACTGACGGTAGCGACCTTTTTGCGGGCGTTCGTAACGGAACATCGGACCGATGTACCACAGACGTTGTTCCTGATTGTACAGCAGACCATGTTCAATACCGGCGCGCACGCAGCCCGCCGTACCTTCCGGACGCAGCGTCAGGCTTTCGCCGTTGCGGTCTTCAAAGGTATACATTTCTTTTTCCACGACATCAGTCACTTCACCGATAGCGCGTTTAAACAATGGGGTCTGCTCTACAATCGGCATACGGATTTCACTGTAGCCGTAACTGCCAAGCACTTGTTTCAACGATCCTTCAATACGTTGCCACAGGGCTGTGTCTTCTGGCAGGTAGTCGTTCATGCCGCGAATGGCCTGGATATTCTTTGCCACGTCAGTTCTCTATCGTTTTATAAAAAATGAACCCGATTATAGGGGCTTTGTGGCTTGTGGTTCAACGCACAGACGCCATTACCCCAGTCGGGTTCAATATAATAATGCAGATGTACGCTGACACCTGCAACCGATGTTACTTTTCAAGATGATTGATAACGATACGTTTACTCTCATCCATAATCGCCGCTTTGGCGCGAATTTTTGCTTCTAACTGGTCGATCATATCATTGTTATCAAAACGCTCTCTCTGACGGACACCGTCTTCATAGAAACCGCTTTTGTTATGACCGCCGGTGACGCCCATGGTAGAAACCAGCGCTTCGCCCGGACCGTTAACCACACAGCCAATGATCGAAACATCCATTGGCGTGATGATATCTTCCAGACGTTGTTCCAGCGCATTCACGGTACCGATGACATCAAACTCCTGACGCGAACAAGTCGGACAGGCAATAAAGTTGATACCACGGGAACGGATACGCAGTGATTTGAGGATATCGAATCCGACTTTGACTTCTTCAACCGGATCGGCCGCCAGCGAAATACGCAGCGTGTCGCCGATACCTTCTGAGAGCAGCAGGCCCAGACCAATGGCTGATTTAACGGAACCTGCACGCAGGCCACCGGCTTCGGTAATTCCCAGATGCAGAGGCTGAACAATTTGCTTAGCCAGCAGGCGGTAGGACTCAACAGCCAGGAAAACGTCAGAGGCTTTTACGCTGACTTTGAACTGGTCGAAGTTAAGACGGTCAAGAATATCAACGTGGCGCATCGCCGATTCCAGCAGCGCTTGCGGCGTAGGTTCGCCGTACTTTTCCTGAATATCTTTTTCCAGGGAGCCGCCGTTCACACCGATACGGATAGGAATATTTTTGTCGCGTGCGCAATCCACCACGGAGCGGATGCGGGATTCGTTACCGATGTTACCTGGATTAATACGCAGGCAATCTACGCCGTATTCTGCAACCTGCAGGGCGATGCGGTAATCGAAATGAATATCAGCGACCAGCGGGACATTAACCTGCTGTTTGATAAGTTTGAATGCTTCTGCCGCATCCATGGTTGGCACAGAAACGCGAACAATGTCGACACCGACGCGTTCCAGTGATTTGATCTGTGCGACTGTCGCCGCGACATCTGTGGTGCGAGTGTTGGTCATCGATTGCACCGCAATCGGTGCTCCGTCACCTACAGGCACCTTGCCGACATAAATCCGGGTTGATTTGCGACGGGTAATGGGTGCTTGGTTATGCATTACTTCACTCTCCATCGTTGCAATCGTCTGACAAACTGCCGATTACTCGGCAGCTAAGGTCAGGCGCGCAACACGGCTTGATTTTACAAAACGACTTAAATCAACCGGCTTGCCCTGGAATTGGATATCCACCGCCCCCGGCGCACCGATTTTCAGTTTATACGGCGCAGTGCCCTTCACGCTGAAGGTCTCTCCGCCTTTCTTCATGCCGCTGAACAGGGTTTTCCCTGATGCGTCATCAATCTGGAACCAGCAGTCAGCTTTAAAGGTAAAGGTCACCGCTTGTGGATCCGCACCTGCTGCCGCAGTTTGTGCATCACCGGTTGGCAGACCGTTTTCAGCAGTTGCAGGCTGACTGGTTGAAACAGCGGCAGGCGCTTGCTCCGCTGGCGTACCTGATGCTGCCGGTGCGTTGCTTGCTGCTGCGCCCGGTGCGGTATTCAGCGGGATAGAATTCTGCGGCTGTGTTGTGTTTGCAGCAGGAGCCGGGTCAGAAGAAGTATCTTCTGTTGTCGGTGCAGAATTCGCATTGTCGCCCAGAGGAATAGTTTGCCCCTGGCCGTTATCCTGATTCAGTTGTGCCGATGATTGATCGGCCATTGTTGCGATTTCCTGCTGTTGCGCCTGATGATTTTGCCACCACCACGCACCGGTCAGGCCAATCACCACAAACACCACCAGCCAGGTAAAGCCCATCAGCCAGCCATCGCGTTTTTTGCGAGACTTACCGAGAGAGAATCCCTGCATTGAAGCCACTTTAGGCACTTTAATCGGCGCTTGTTTACCGATCAGACCTAATAATTCTTCTTCCGGGACATGAACCAGTTTTGCATAGGAACGGAGGTAACCACGCAGGAAAGTCGGCGCAAGATCGGCCGGCGTCGTTTCTTCTTCGATTTGGCGAATAGTTGAGACTTTCAGACACAGGCGTTCTGCAACAGCCTGATGACTAAGACCTAACTGTTCACGAGCCTGACGCAGACGTTCGCCTGTAGTCAGTTTTGCATTATTTTCTTGAGGGGCTTCAGTATTCATTGGCTAAGAACTGCTGGTACTGTTTAGATTGTGGATAACTACGCGCAAGTTGCTTACCGTAGCGTTGAACGCTATCCGGGTTGCCCGCTAACGCAGCGAATCGAATTTGTAACATGAGGCTGTCGGCAGTGGCTGGCAGAACATGTTGATATACATCCAGTAATAGTTTCGCCTGAGCGCGGTTCCCTTCCCCAAATTCTTTGGTTGCCTCAGTCAGCAAGGGTGCGCCTTTATCGGGATCCACTTTCAATGCCCGGCTTAGTAACACTCGCGCTTCCTCATTCTGATTGGCCTTCAGAAAACAGTAGCCTGCATTTTCCAGACTGTCAGCAACCTGACCGTAATCAGGCGCATTAGCTGCGGCGCTAAACTGCTGTTGTGCGGGTACATACTGCCCTAAACTACACAAAAACGCACCGTAATTATTTAAGACAGTCCCATTTTGCGGCGCCAGCTGCAACGCTTGCTGGTAGCGGCTTTCCGCTGCTTTCTGATTGCCGTTTTTTTGCTCGTAAAGCGCCATGCCAAGCTGTGTCCGATAATCCTGCGGCGCACCGTCAACGGCTTTCTGCAGATTCTGCCTGGCCGCCTCCATGTTCCCCTGATTCAGGTACGCCATGCCAAGTTCGAGACGCGTTTGTGCTGCGCCGCTGGCCTGTTGCGTTTCTTTCGGTGAACTGGAACATCCCGCCAGTAAAGCCACAGTCATGCCTGCGGCGATCAGCATTTTCACACTGCCCTTCATTGCCATGCTTAATTCCCTTTACCCTGCCAGCGACAATAAAACAGCGGGCTTCGACGGAACACCGTGGCGAAGCCCATTGGGATCAGACGGCTTTTACGGAAATCTGTTGCTCGCCTGCCATTTTTTTCTTCAACGTACGTTTGGTACGGTCGATAACATCACCGGCCAGCTGACCACACGCGGCATCAATGTCATCACCACGGGTTTTGCGCACGATAACTGTAAAGCCATAATCCATCAGCACTTTAGAGAAACGATCAATACGGCTGTTCGAGCTGCGGCCATACGGCGCGCCCGGGAACGGGTTCCAGGGGATCAGGTTGATTTTGCATGGCGTATTCTTCAGACGCTCAGCCAGTTCATGCGCATGCTCGGTGCCATCATTGATGTGATCCAGCATAACGTATTCGATGGTAACGCGGCCCTGATTGGCGTTGGATTTGCTAATATAACGCTCAACAGCGGCCAGGAAGGTATCGATATTGTACTTGCGGTTGATCGGCACAATTTCGTCACGAATGGCGTCGTTAGGTGCGTGCAGGGAAATCGCCAGCGCGACATCAATCATATCGCCCAGCTTGTCCAGCGCAGGGACGACACCCGATGTGGAAAGCGTCACGCGACGTTTTGACAAACCGAAACCGAAATCGTCGAGCATGATTTCCATGGCCGGAACCACGTTATTGAGGTTCAGCAAAGGTTCGCCCATGCCCATCATCACCACGTTGGTGATGGGGCGCGTACCGGCCACTTTCGCCGCACCGATAATTTTTGCCGCACGCCATACCTGACCGATAATTTCGGACACACGCAGGTTACGGTTAAAGCCCTGTTGCGCCGTGGAACAGAAAGTACATTCCAGTGCACAGCCGACCTGAGAGGAAACGCAAAGCGTCGCACGGTCGCCGTCCGGGATATACACGGTTTCAACCAGTTGTCCGCCCACCTGAATCGCCCACTTGATGGTGCCGTCAGTTGAACGTTGTTCTGACGCGACTTCCGGTGCACGAATTTCTGCAACGCGAGCCAGCTTTTCACGCAGCGCCTTATTGATATCGGTCATTTGCTCGAAATCATCGCTGCAGTAGTGATACATCCACTTCATGACCTGATCAGCACGGAACGGTTTTTCGCCCATGTTGATGAAGAACTCACGCATTTGCTTGCGGTTAAGGTCAAGAAGGTTAATTTTTGCGGCAGCAGGCACGACAGTATTCACGGCTTCTGCGGAAACAGCGTTATTTTCAGACAAAATTGGCTCGGACGTGTTGGATTCTAACATGATGAAAATGGCCTCGTTGTTACACGTTATGGCGTATTGGAAGTGCAGAGCCTGGCCCGAAAGGTAACGGCTGGCCTGCAAATAAAATTGCGCCCCGAAGAGGCTGGCTCATTCGGGGCGCAACATTGTACAAATTTTAGGGCACGGTTGCCATGTTTGGAAAGTACAGTTACAAAATTCTTGTGAATTTGCGGCTTATCTTCCAGCAACGGTGACTCAAAAATCTTAACGCGGGCAGATTTCGCTTTCGGTAAAGAAGTAAGCGATTTCGCGTTGTGCAGATTCTACAGCGTCAGAACCGTGAACCGCGTTAGCAGTGAAGCTATCCGCGAAGTCTGCACGCAGGGTGCCAGCCAGTGCGTTGTCCGGGTTAGTGGCGCCCATGATGTCACGGTTACGCTGAACCGCGTTTTCACCTTCCAGAACCTGAACCATGATCGGGCCAGAGGTCATGAACTCAACCAGACCGTCGAAGAACGGACGGCCTTTGTGCTCTGCGTAGAAGCCTTCAGCTTGTTCTTTCGTCAGTTTCAGCATTTTAGACGCGATGATGGTGAAGCCAGCGCGTTCGAAACGTGCGTAGATAGCACCGATGTCGTTGTTAGCTACGGAGTTTGGCTTGATGATGGAGAAAGTGCGTTCGATAGTCATGAAAAAACCTCTGTCTGACTTTTATAGGTAGGGCCGGTTAATTTAATGTTATACCTGCCGTAAAATGGCGGTGATTATAGGGAGCGAAGTTACGATTGCCTACCCGAATCACAACATTTAATTAAAAAAATGTGTGATTAATTCACTATCGAACCTAAACCACCTATTTCCCGCAAACAAAACAGGGGCAAAACGGTGCTTTCCCCTGGTGTCCTCTCACTTTATGCCTTTCCTGACGAAGGAATAATATTGCGCAACCAGCTTCCCCACTTGCGCTGATAGAACGGCTGGGTGTGGCTGATCAGATAATGGCTGATGCCACGCTCTTTTTCAGAAACGATACAGAAATCCACCGGACGCTCGTCGGGAGAGGTTTCACTCGCCACATTCCCTGCCTCGCGGATCAGCGCGTCAATCTCCTGCTCATCACCATCCGCTTCGACGCCAATCAGCAGGTTTGGCTGTTCATCCACGGCTTTATCGTGGATCAGCGCCATAAATGCACGGCGCACCGGTTTCTTCTGGGTGAAAAGCGTGGTGAGCGCGTCGATCATGGCGGAAGGATACTCCTCCGGCTGGCCGATCAGCAGCTGACTTTCTTTATCCAGCACCAGCTCAGATGGCGCATTTAACCCGCCATTGCTCAGCAACAGCGTCACCTCGTTCGGGGTGAATTCCTTGCCGTACTCCGACTTCGGATTCAGAAACAACTCCTCCCCTTGTGTCATTTCAAACAACACGCGGGCAGGCAGCGCGACAAACGCCTGCTCATCCGGGCTTTCGCCGGCACTGGCTTTTTCCAGAACCTCCACAGAGGAAAAGAAAGGAATGATCGAGCTGCCGTCCTGTTTTTCCCAGTGTAAAACATTCAGTTCACTGCCTGCGGTAATCGCCACACTGCCCTGCTTTTCAGCGTCATCCTGCCCTGCATCACCGAGCACAAACACGGTAGACTCCAGCAAAGTTTGATAAAACGCCGGACGCCAGGCAGGCGCGGTGACCGACAGGCGGAGCAGGCGCTCCAGCTCGTTTTCACCGTCGGTCGCCGCAGCGCTGGCAGGGAGATGATCGTGTGGGACACTCATGGTTCTTAACTCCGCTAGTGGTATAAAACGGGGCGCTGTTAAGCGCCCCGTTGTGCTTCATGCATGCATTGCTTTCTAAAACTTACTTCGCCTTGGCTAACAGCAGGTTGGCGACGGTACGCACCCCCAGACCTGTCGCACCGGCAGACCACTGATCCGCCGCGCTTTTGCGGTACGTTGCGGAACAGTCGATGTGCAGCCAGCCTTTCTTATAGTCAGTGACGAAATGAGACAAGAACGCAGCGGCAGTGCTCGCGCCCGCAGTGTGTGCAGGACCGGCAATGTTGTTCAACTCTGCAAAGTTAGATGGCAGATGAGAACGGTGGAATTCTTCCAGTGGCAGACGCCAGAACGGTTCGTGTTCGGCTTTCGCGCTTTCCAGCAGTTCGCCTGCCAGTGCATCGTCAAAGCTGAACAGTGCGTGATAATCGTTACCCAGCGCAGTTTTCGCCGCACCAGTCAGCGTGGCCGCATCAATGATCAGTTCAGGCTTTTGCGCAGAAGCGTCGATCAGGCCATCAGCCAGCACCAGACGGCCTTCGGCGTCGGTGTTCATCACTTCAACGGTTTTACCGTTGCGGTAGCGGATAATGTCGCCCAGTTTCAGTGCATTGCCGCTGACCATGTTATCCGCGCAGCACAGATACAGTTTCACACGTTTATTCAGACCGTTCGCCGCAGCCAGCGCCAGTGCGCCGGTCAGCGTGGCCGCGCCGCCCATATCCGCTTTCATGGAATCCATTGACGCGCTTGGCTTCAGGCTGTAGCCGCCGGTATCAAAAGTGATACCTTTGCCGACCAGACAGGCGTAAACCGGTGCATCTGCGTCGCCACCCGGGTTGTAATCCAGCGCCAGTAATACCGGCGGACGGTCAGAACCGCGACCTACGGTGTGGATACCCATATAACTTTGCTGACGCAGGTCGTCGCCTTTGGTGATGCGGTAGCTGACTTTTTCATTACCAAATTCACACATCAGATCAACCGCGCGGTCGCCAGTTGTTCAGGGGACAAATCCTCTGCCGGGGTATTAATGGTATTACGTACCCAGTCGATGATTTTCAGGCGTTGTTTAAGCGTGTTCGCGTCATCTTCGGACAATTCTGCCCATTCAACGTTGCGTGTGCCTTTCGGGCCACGGAAGCCTTGCCAGAATGCCCAGCTATTTTCGAGATCCCAGCCTTCACCCGCCAGTTTAACATTTTTAACACCCTGACCGTCGATACGACGCGCGGCACGGGCAATGACCGTCAGCACATCGCCGCCATTCAAATGAATGGTCATACCGGCGGAATCGGTGCTCAGTGTGGCTTTTTCGCCCCAGCGCGCATCAGCAGGCTGGGAAGAAAGGAATACGGACATTGCTTCATTGGTCGTGACTTCGGAACTCATAACAGCACTCCTGATGTTTTTTATCTTCAATGAATATTCATTTTCAATGACAGGCAAATCACCCTTTCATCGGGTGGCACTTCATTTCGTATAAACAGGTGGCAACTCACGCAGGCGGCGGACAGATTTCACCACCAGCGCAATCGCATAATCAATTTCTTCTTCCGTTGTCCAGCGCCCCAGCGAGAAGCGAAGGGAGCTGTGCGCCAGTTCTTCACTTAATCCCAGAGCACGCAGAACATAGGAAGGCTCAAGGCTGGCAGACGTACAAGCCGAACCTGACGATACCGCCAGATCTTTCAACGCCATGATCAGAGACTCCCCTTCTACACCGGCAAAACTGACGTTGAGAATATTCGGTGCCGCATGTTTCGGCGTGCCGTTCAGAAACACCTGATCCAGCGCCTGAATGCCTTTCCACAAACGATCGCGCAGTTCAGTCAGACGCGCTACTTCGGCGGTCATTTCTTCTTTGGCGATACGATAAGCCTCGCCCATCCCGACAATCTGATGCACCGGCAATGTACCGGAACGCATGCCGCGTTCATGACCGCCGCCGTGGATTTGCGCGTCAATCCGCACTTTCGGTTTACGACTCACGTACAGCGCGCCGATGCCTTTCGGGCCGTAAATCTTATGCGCGGAAAACGACATCAGATCAACCTGCAACTCGCTGAGTTCAATCGCAATCTTGCCCACACTTTGGGTCGCATCCACATGGAAAAGGATGCCCCGACTGCGGCACAGTTCGCCGATGGTCGCAATATCCTGTACCACGCCGATTTCATTATTCACCTGCATGATGGACACCAGAATGGTGTCCGGGCGCAGCGCCGCTTCAATCGCCGCTGGCGGAATAAAACCATCTGCCTGCGGCGACAGATAGGTGACGTCGAAGCCTTCGGTTTCCAGTTGAGCACAGGTGTCTAACACCGCTTTATGCTCAGTCTGGCTGGTAATAATGTGTTTGCCTTTCGCGCTGTGCGCGTGGGCGGCACCTTTAATCGCCAGATTGTCAGATTCGGTGGCGCCCGACGTGAAGACGATTTCACGCGGATCGGCATTAATCAGCTCGGCAATCTGGTTACGCGCCACATCCACCGCCTCTTCAGCCTGCCAGCCGAAACGGTGAGAACGGGAAGCCGGATTACCGAAAGTACCGTCCAGTGTTAAACACTGCATCATTTTCTGTGCAACACGCGGATCAACCGGCGTGGTGGCAGAGTAATCAAGATAAATAGGTAATTTCATGGCAGGTAAGCTCCGGACTGCGCGTTCGGCTTCGAACGAAAGAATTAAAAAACGACATCCAGTTTAAAACGGGTTCACGGCTTCTTAAAAGGGAAATGACGCTTTGCGGGCACTAATCGGTAAGAATTGACGTCAGAAAAGCAAAAGCCCGCGGAAATGTGCATTTCCGCGGGCTTTGAGTAACGTAAAAATTCACATGCATCCCCTAAATCATTCGTGTCGCATCAAGGCGGCAACGGAGCAAACCCCGAGGCGACGCGAAGGATGACAGGGATTAGGCTCGAAGATTGACGTTGATAGTTTCCATCTGGCGGCCATTCGGCTGACGACGGGTTTCACCGTTCTGACGGTCAGCCACTTCCAGGATTTCCTGATTATTGACCAGCTCTGCCAGCGTAATATTGTTCAGGAAGCCGCTGATGCGTTCGCTCAGATCACGCCATAAGGTGTGAGTCAGGCAACGTTCGCCATTCTGGCAGCCTTCTTTACCCTGGCAACGGGTCGCATCGACAGATTCGTCAACGGCAGTAATCACTGCACCAACGGCGATATCACCAGAATCTTTACCTAACAGATAACCACCGCCCGGACCACGAACACTGGCAACCAGACCATTTTTGCGTAAGCGCGAGAAAAGCTGCTCCAGGTAAGAAAGGGAAATACCCTGACGCTCAGAAATGTCAGCCAGTGGTACTGGTCCTTCCTGGGAATGCAGTGCAACATCGAGCATAGCGGTCACGGCATAACGGCCTTTGGATGTCAGTCTCATAGCATGGTTACCTGTTTAAATGACTTAGAAATTCAATAGTGCGGAACATGCAAACGAGTCTGCCATTCCCGAGTAAAACAGTCAACTATTTAACCTAGTAATTTACTCAAGTATTACAGAGCGGGCAGAACCGCACGATTTCTGTCATTTACTGATAATCGACAACCCTTTGATAAAAAGCCACAAACCGGTATTTTACAATCAAATTCCGATACTTATTCTTTGTTGCTATGAGTCTTTTCAATCGACGTCAGGATACCGCGCAGGATGTTTAATTCCTGAGATTCAGGTCGTGCACGGGTAAACAGACGGCGTAATTTGCTCATCACCTGCCCCGGATGTGCCTGACGAATAAAGCCGGTTTCCAGCAAGGTTTTTTCCAGATGCTGATAAAAACGTTCGAGATCGTCGACCAGCGGATACGGCGTTTCTTCGTATTCGATTTGCGGTTTTGCCGCTTCCAGCAAGGCCAGATGTGCGACGCGTACTTCATAGGCAATAATCTGCACAGCCATCGCCAGATTCAGCGAGCTGTATTCAGGGTTTGCCGGAATGCACACGTGATAGTTACATTTTTGCAGTTCTTCGTTGGTCAGCCCGACGCGTTCACGGCCAAACACCAGCGCCACCGGCGCGATTTGTGCGGCTTTCGCACTGTGCTCACCGCACTCGCGCGGTTCAAGCATCGGCCACGGCAGTGTGCGGGAACGTGCGCTGGTGCCGATCACCAGACTACAGCCAGCCAGCGCTTCATCAAGCGTATCAACAATTGTCGCGTTACCGATGACATCACTGGCTCCGGCAGACAAAGAGATAGCCTGAGAGTCAGGTTTTACCAGCGGATTCACCAGATAAAGGCTTGATAAACCCATGGTTTTCATAGCACGGGCGGTAGAGCCCATATTGCCAGTGTGGGACGTTTCTACTAATACAATGCGGATATTGGGCAGCATAGGAACTCTTAACCAGACGGAAAATCACAACAGCCTAACACAACGGTAGTTAATTTTCAGAACCCCTGCTATACTGCGCGCCGTTTCCCGTATTCCCGTTCTTTAACATCCTAGTTGGAAGATATCCATGCATCCGATGCTCACCATCGCCGTGCGCGCTGCGCGCAAGGCCGGTAACCTGATTGCCAAACATTACGAAACGCCAGACTCTGTAGAATCTACACAAAAAGGTACCAACGATTTTGTTACCAACGTAGACCGCGATGCAGAACACATGATTATCGATGTTATTCGCAAATCCTATCCAAAACACACCATCATCAGTGAAGAGTGTGGCGAGCTGGAAGGCGAAGACAAAGACGTACAATGGATTATCGACCCGCTGGATGGCACCACCAACTTCGTTAAACGCTTCCCACATTTCGCTGTTTCTATCGCCGTGCGCATCAAAGGCCGCACTGAAGTCGCGGTAGTTTACGATCCAATGCGTAACGAACTGTTCACCGCGAGCCGTGGTCAGGGCGCACAGTTGAACGGTTACCGTCTGCGCGGTACTAACGCGAAAGATCTCGACGGCACCATTCTGGCGACCGGTTTCCCGTTCAAAGCAAAACAACACGCAACCAGCTACATGAATGTGGTTGGCAAACTGTTCACCGAATGTGCAGACTTCCGCCGCACCGGTTCTGCTGCGCTGGATCTGGCCTACGTGGCCGCTGGCCGCGTTGACGGTTTCTTCGAAATCGCCCTCAAGCCCTGGGATTTCGCCGGCGGTGAACTGCTGGTTCGTGAATCCGGCGGCGTGGTGACTGACTTTGTTGGCGGCCACAACCACTTCTCGTCAGGCAACATCGTTGCCGGCAACCCACGCGTCGTTAAAGGTATTCTGATGACCATGCGTGATGAACTGAGCGAAGCGCTGAAGCGTTAATTCCGCTGAGTATCAGTTAAAAAAAACGGACGTCCTTTCGGGCGTCCGTTTTTTTATGTCTGTTGTTTATGTACAGGAGGTTATCCCCTGAATGGCCCGCCGGTTATCGGTGAAACATCACCGCCGCCGGTGCTGAAGAGCAAAATGCCCGCCACCAGCAGCACAATTCCGCCGGTCAGCGCCAGCAGTGACCAGGTGATCCGCTGCCACGCCGCAGGCGTGCGGGTTGCGCTTAGTTTCACTGCCAGCGCACGGCTGTAAAACACCAGCACACCAATCAGCGAGACGGTCAGCGAGGTGCCGATAGCCATCGTAATGGCTGAAATCACGCCCCAGTTGTAGACGCCAATCACCTTGGAAAACAGCAATACCATGATCGCGCCGGAACACGGGCGTAATCCCATCGCCAGCACAATCGCCACCTGCGTGCGCAAATCTCCGCCCGCCTGAAGCTGCTGATCGTTTGGCACATGCTGATGGCCGCAACCGCAATGTTCGTCGTGGACATGCGTTTCATTGCCCATCGGCGACAGGCTGTGGATTTTCATGGCGTGAACCGGACGCAAACTTTTGATGGTTTGCCACATCCGTTTAAGCGCCCGCCAGCACAACAGCAACCCCAGCAACATCACCAGAATGAAACTGCCCCGCTCCATCCAGAAACTGCTCTGATGCAGCTGACGCGAAGACAGTTGCAGCACGCCGAGCACCACACTGACCAATAATATTGCCACCAGCCCCTGCACAATCGCCGACGCGAAGGTCAGCTTCAGGCTGTTTTTCAGTCGCGAAGGATGCGTCGCCAGATAGGTGGTGATAACGATTTTGCCGTGCCCCGGCCCGATGGCGTGGATCACGCCATAAATCAGGCTAAAACCGGCCAGCGTCATACCCGCCTGCATCGGATTTTCTTTCACCTGCCGCAGCAGACCCGCCAGTTCCTGATGTAACTCCCGCTGCCAGATAATGCTGCTGAGCAAAATACGCGGCCAGTAATGGATTAACAGGGAAGCGCCGCCCGCCAGCAGCAACAGAAATACTGCCAGCGGCCAGAGATCGCGCCAGGACAGGGTTTTCGATGGCGTGGAGATTAATGACATTCCAGCGTGACCTTCTGAGCAAATTGCTGACCAAGATCCATGTCTTCAGGCGGGGCATCAGCCTTATCGAGTGACAGGGCATAATTTTGCAGCGAGGCATCCGGCTTCGGCGTAAACAGCGCCAGCGTACAGCGTTTTTCCAGCGCCGGTGGCAGATGCAACGCGGTTTTGTCTTTATAGGTCATATCGACAAAATACGAAGGATCAAAAGTGGAGAATTCCATCGGTTTGCCTTCCAGCCCTTGCGGTTTGGCCAGCGGCAGGACGAATTCCAGCACTGCCTGATCGCCCTTACGGGAAAGCTGATACTCACTGGGCAGATCCAGATATTTCACCGGTTTTCCGTTGCGATAGAAATCCGTGAAGTAATGCTGGCTCAGCACCCGCGCCATGACTTCGGCCGCCAGTTTCTTCCAGATATCCGACCCCGGTTTGGCGTTCTGTGCGTCGTACAGCAAATCTGCCGAGGTGATTTCATCCATCGTCCAGACCATTTTCAGCCCGGTCAGCGAGGTTTCATTCGCCACCAGCGTGGTCTGCATATCAATAAAACTGTGCGGGTGCGCCAGCACCGTTGCGGGCAGACAGAACAGCGCAACGCCCAGCCATTTGGCGTAACGGGAGAAAGGCCGGTTCCGGGCCTGGTGTAACGTCATTTCCATATCAGGCGCCATTATATTGTTACTAAGTAACAGTATTTTGCTGTGCATTTAACCGGTCGTCAAAAATATCTGTGATCTGAGTTGTAAGCCGGAGTAAAAGCCAATCCCCGCGCCTTATTGCGGGCATTCGCTTTGCTATGCTTGACTAATAATTTCAGGCGATACCTTTTCGGCAGGTGATATGAATCCAGAAAAACAGCCCTCCCCTGCGCTTTCCGCTACGCAACGCCGTTGCCACGTGTTGCTGATGCTGTACGCGCCGCTGACGGCGGTTCAGCTGGAGATCATCAGCGAAATTAACGGCGTCGGGCTAGACATGACGTGGGAAGATCTGGCGGAAGTGACCTGCGAAATTCAGCGGATCCACCAGCTTGATGTGCTGCAGTACAGCGAAAAAGAATGCCGCATTCAGGGCGATACGCTCGCTCAAAGGCTGTGTTTATTTCAGGGCTTGCGCCGTACATTGCGCATTTCACCGGACTTCGTTTCCCGCCATTTTATTCCCTGGCTGCATATTGCCTTCGAAGGCCAGGCCTGCCCGAAGGCTGCTCTGCGCACCGACATTCTTGGCATGATGCTGGAAGATTGCGGCGCGTTATTACCCAAACCCCTGAGCGGACACGACCGCCAGCTGATGCTCATCTGCCTGCAATACTGTCTGTGGCAAAACAATGGCCCGACCGGCTTACGCTTCACCGAACAACAGCGTCGCTGGCTGCGCGAAAAGCCCGAATATCCTGCCGCCCGCGAACTGTTTATTCAGTTACAGGAACTCAGCAACGGTCGGCTGGATGAGTGCGAATGTGAGTTTTTCACCCTGATGTTACGCATGCTGAAAATCCACAGTTATCAGAGTTCCGGTTCGACGGAAGATCAGCGGCTGTTATTAGAAATTGAAAATATGGTGGCGCGTTTTCAGGATATCGCCGGGATGAAATTCAGCAGTTACGAAGGGCTGGTCGGCCAGCTTTTCGCCCATCTGGGCCCGGCGATCGAACGCTGTCATTTTGGCATCGGCATCGACAATCTGATGCAGGAAGAAGTGAACCGCATGTATCCGCGTCTGGTGCGAACCACCCGCGAGGCGTTGCAGGGTTTCGAACACGAATATCTGATTACGCTTTCTGAGGATGAAATCGGGCTGGTGGCGATCACTTTCGGCGCGTGGCTGATGCAGGGTAATGCCTTGCAGGAAAAACAAATTTTGCTGCTGACGCACGACAATCCGCAGCTGGAAGAAGCGGTCGAGCAGCAAATTCGCGAAGCGACGCTGCTGCCGCTGAACATTAAATATCAGACGCTGGCGGATTTCTATAAATTCGGTGCGCCGAGTGGCGTAGCGCTGATTGTCACCCCTTACGCCACCCGCAGCACCGACGCCGACCCGCTGGTGATCCACACGCAACTACCGCTGGCCAAAGAGCAGCGTAAACGTATCCGCTCGCTGCTCGAAGCCCCCTAACGGGCTGACGTCACCGGCGCTGACGGCGTAACCACCGGACGCAGGAAAATCGCCGGCACCGCCAGCAGCGCCATCACCCAGAACAATCCGGCATGCAGATGTTCGAACAGGAAACCGGATACCATGGTCATCACGGCCACGCCGCCCCCCATCGCCAGTGCGGAATACACCGATTGCAGGCGGATCACCTGATCACGTGGTCGTGCGGCGATAAATCGCATGCCCGCCAGATGGCAAACCGTAAACGTGCCGCAGTGCAGAATCTGCATCACAATCAGCCACGGCAACGCGGTAAACGCGCCCATCATTCCCCAGCGCACCACGCCACACAAGGCCGAAAGCAGCAGCAGATCCCGCGCTGACCAGCGGCTGAACAGCTGTTTGCTAAAGGTAAAGACCAGCACTTCCGCCACGACGCCCAGCGACCACAAATAGCCGATGGTCGTGGAAGAATAGCCCACGTCCTGCCAGTAAATTGCACTGAAACCGTAATACGCCGCATGGGCGCCCTGCAACAGCGTCACACATAACAGGAAACGCCAGACTGGCTTTTCGCCAAGCAACGCTTTCCACGAAATACCCGGCGCACCGCTGGTACGCGGCTCTCCCACCGGCTTCACGCTCGGGCGCAGCAACATACCGAGCAACATCGCGGCCACGCCTGCGGTCAGTGTGTACAAAATCGCCTTATGACCGTAGACCTCAACCAGCTTGCCGGTCACCGCCGATCCAATCACGAAGGCAATGGAGCCCCAGACACGCACCTTGCCGTAATCCATATTGATCTGGCGTTGCAACGTGCCTGCCAGCGCATCGGTCAGCGGCACCAGCGGACCGAAAAACAGACTGAAACCGGCAATGTTGATCATCAGCCACGCCCAGCCGTTGCCAAACCAGAACCCGACGGCAAACGCCAGCGTAAGCAGCGCCAGAATACGCAAACCGGTGATGAGGTAAGACGGGTCTTTGATGGACGGAGAAATGATTAACGTGCCAAGAAAACGGGCGACCAGACCCGCACCCAGCAACAAGCCGATGCTTTCGGAGGAGATCCCCTCACCTTTAAGCCACAGGCCCCAGAAAGGAAGAAAAATACCGTAACTGAAAAAATAGGTGAAATAACTGAGTGCAAGCCAGCGCGTGGAACGCAATTCCATAAATCCTCCGGTGTGAGGCCAATACTTTGACAAAGCTCACAATCGCTAGCAATCCGCAGACGCTTTCATACTCCCGTAATGTCTGCCAGCTCACAAATTCTGATACATGCCCATAAAAAAACCCGCCGTAGCGGGTTTTAGCAGCTTAACGGCTTCGCAAATATTACGCGTAAACCGGGAAACGTGCACAGATGTCGAGAACTTTCTGTTTAACGCGTTCGATCGTTGCTTCGTCGTTCACGTTGTCCAGCACGTCACAGATCCAGCCAGCCAGTTCGCGCACTTCAGCTTCTTTGAAACCACGACGGGTCACAGCCGGGGTACCGATACGCACACCAGAGGTCACAAACGGGCTCTTCGGATCGTTAGGTACGCTGTTTTTGTTCACAGTGATGTTAGCGCGACCCAGAGCAGCATCGGCTTCTTTACCGGTCAGATTCTTATCGACCAGATCCATCAGGAACAGGTGGTTGTGCGTACCGCCGGAAACCACTTTGTAGCCGCGTTCCAGAACTACAGCCACCATTGCCTGTGCGTTTTTAGCCACCTGCTGTTGGTAAGCTTTGAACTCAGGTTCCATCGCTTCTTTCAGTGCTACCGCTTTACCGGCAATCACGTGCATCAGCGGGCCGCCCTGACCACCCGGGAAGACAGCAGAGTTCAGTTTTTTGTAGAACTCTTCGTCGCCGCCTTTCGCCAGAATCAGACCGCCGCGTGGGCCAGCCAGCGTTTTGTGCGTGGTGGTGGTCACGATGTGTGCGTGTGGAACCGGGTTCGGGTAAACGCCCGCAGCAATCAGACCGGCAACGTGTGCCATGTCAACGAAGAAGTAAGCGCCAACGCTGTCGGCGATTTCACGCATTTTTGCCCAGTCAACGATACCGGAGAATGCAGAGAAGCCGCCGATGATCATTTTTGGTTTGTGCAGTTCGGCCTGACGTTTCACGTCTTCGTAATCGATGTCGCCGCTTTCGTCGATACCATAAGGCACCACGTTATACAGTTTACCGGAAAGGTTAACCGGTGAACCGTGCGTCAGGTGACCGCCATGGCCAAGGTTCATCCCCAGAATGGTGTCGCCCGGTTGCAGCAGTGCGGTATACACCGCGAAGTTTGCCTGTGAGCCGGAGTGCGGCTGAACGTTGGCGAAATCTGCACCGAACAATTCTTTTGCACGGTCGATAGCCAGTTGTTCAACGATGTCGACGTACTCACAGCCACCGTAATAACGTTTGCCCGGGTAGCCTTCTGCATATTTGTTGGTCAGTTGCGAACCCTGAGCCTGCATGACACGCGGGCTGGTATAGTTTTCTGACGCAATCAGCTCGATATGTTCTTCCTGACGAACAACTTCTTTTTCCATTGCTGCCCACAGCTCAGCATCATAATCGGCAATGTTCATTTCACGCTTTAACATCCGCATCTCCTGACTCAACAAACTAAAAATAAACGCCCCTTCCGGGTTCTGCGCCACAGTGTAAATGTTTAAGCGGCCTTCGGATAGGGTCAGTTTGAGGTTTTTAGGCAAACGATTGGCTCCAGATACAGCAAGGCTTTGATCTGCGAACATCTGTCCATAATCAAGGGATAAATATTCACCTGAACATGTACAAATTTCAGCTTTGTGACTCAGCCCCTGTCGGGAAAAGCCCTTACCCCTTTAGGGGGTGTTTACAGAAATAGTGGGTTTATATAAGATGCATTTAAAATACATGTTTAAATAAAATCATCACAGACAAGGTGTTCACCATGCTTGATTCAGCCACTATCGCCACCGTTAAATCCATTATTCCTTTGCTCGCTGCGACCGGTCCGAAACTGACCGCACACTTTTATGACCGTATGTTTGCGCATAATCCCGAACTGAAAGACATCTTCAATATGAGCAACCAGCGCAACGGCGATCAGCGTCAGGCGCTGTTTGATGCCATCTGCGCTTATGCCGCCAATATTGAAAATCTGGCGGCGCTGCTGCCTGCAGTGGAACGCATCGCGCAAAAACACACCAGCTTCACCATCCAGCCTGAACAATACAATATTGTCGGCGCTCACCTGCTGGCAACGCTGGATGAAATGTTCAGTCCGGGTCAGGAAGTGCTGGATGCATGGGGCAAAGCCTATGGCGTGCTGGCGAATGTGTTTATTAACCGTGAAACCGAGATTTATCAGGACAGCGCAGAAAAAACGGGTGGCTGGCGCGGCACGCGTGAATTCCGCATCGCCGAAAAACAACCGCAGAGTGAGCTGATTACCTCTTTCCTGCTGGAACCTGTCGACGGTAAACCGGTGGCCGACTTCCAGCCAGGGCAATATCTGGCGGTATATATCCGCGATGCCTCACTGGAAAATCAGGAAATCCGCCAGTATTCCCTGACCCAGGCACCGAACGGCAAAACCTACCGCATCGCGGTAAAACGCGAAGGGCAAGGTGCCGTATCCAACTTCCTGCATAATTTTGCGCAGCCGGGCGACATCATTCATCTTGCTGCCCCTCACGGTGATTTCTTTATGGATATCAGCGATACCACGCCGGTGGCGCTGATTTCTGCAGGTGTTGGTCAGACGCCGATGTTGGGTATGCTCAATACGCTGGCAGAACGCGGACATCATGCGCCGGTACAATGGCTGCACGCGGCTGAAAACGGTGCCGTGCACGCATTTGCCGGTGAAGTGACAAGCGCGCAGAAAAACCTGCCGCAACTGGAAAGCCATGTCTGGTATAACCGGCCACAGGCGAATGATTTACCCGGTGAAGATTTTCAGTATGAAGGGCTGATGGATCTGAGCAAAGTCAGCGCACAGCTGAGCGATCCGGCGATGCATTTCTACCTGTGCGGTCCGGTCGGCTTTATGCAGTTTGCAGCGAAACAACTGCTGGCGATGAACATCAGCGAAGCCAACATTCATTACGAATGTTTCGGTCCGCACAAAGTCCTTTAATCCCTGCACGAAAAGAAAAGGCTGACACAGAATGTCAGCCTTTTTTATTGCTGTTCAGTACAGATTAATGACGACGTCGGCGACGTACAAAGAACAGCGCAATCAGCAGGATAACCACCAGTCCCGCAATGCCCATGCCCCAGTGCGCCAGTTCAAGCAACGGCGAAGGTTTGCCACCTGCACGCAATTCTTTCACGCGGTCAGATGTCACTTTCGCCTGATCGTTACCAAACTGCCGCAACAACTGATTGCTCAGCGTAGCGACCTGCGTATCCGACAGTAAATGCTCAAACGCTGGCATCGCGACATCTTTGCTTTCCGGCCCGCGCTGCACGCCATGCAGAATCGCCATCACCAGGTTGTCGCTGTTCAGGTGCCCGAGCGCTGTATTATTGATCAGCGACGGCAGGCCACCGTCCTTGCTGCCACGGCCGTCGGGCTGATGGCAACTGGCACAATAGCCGTCATAAACCTGCCAGCCAGTCATTTTATCGGCATCAGCCGGACGCGGAACACCACGCAAAGTATCGGCATAATTTGCCGGTGATCCGAACTGGTCTGCGGCTCTCGCCTGCCCTTGCTGACTGACCGGCGTGGTCTGTTTCAGCCAGACGGCAATTGCCTGCAAATCGCTGTCACTCAGATGGCTGAGGCTATGGTCGATCGCTTCCGCCATCGGCCCTGCCGCCTGCGCTTTACCCGGCGCGTGACCGGTTTTCAGGTAACCGGCGATCTCACCGGTGCTCCAGTTGCCAATCCCGCTGACCGCATCCGGCGTAATGTTCGGCGCGAACCAGGTGCCCAGACTGCTGCCACCCAGCGCTTTATCGCCCTCCTCCGCCATCAGCGCATTACGCGGCGTATGGCAGGTGCTGCAGTGCGCCAGTGCCTCGCCGAGATACGCGCCACGGTTGACCTGATCGCTTTTCGACGGATCGGCTTTAAACGCGCCTTTTTCGAGGAACAGTAAATTCCAGCCTGCCATCGACAAACGCACGTTGAACGGGAACGGCAGCGCCGTCGGCGTTGACGGCACATCCACCGGCTCCACGCCCTGCATAAAGTAGGCGTACAGCGCTTTCATGTCGTCATCGCTGATTTTGGCATACGAGGTGTACGGCATCGCCGGATACAGATTCGCACCATCACCGCGCACGCCATCACGCACCGCGTGTTCAAATTGCTCCAGCGTGTAATTGCCGATACCGTCTTTTTTAGACGGTGTAATGTTGCTCGAGTAAATAGTGCCCAGTGGCGTTGCCAGTCCGAGGCCACCGGCGAACGGTTTGCCGCCTTCGGTGGAGTGACAGGCCACGCAGTCCCCGGCGACCGCGACATATTCGCCTTTCCTGATCAGCGCATCCTGTTCCGGCGATAACGCGGCATAAGCCGCGCCCGTACTCAGGCTCAGGCCAAAGGCCAGCAACGCGCCCGTCAGACGTTTTTGAGTTAAACGATTCAGAGTCATGTCAGTCAGCCTATAGCGCAGTTTTGGCAAGATGATCAGCAGTGCGTAACGCCAGTGCGACAGCGGTCAGCGTCGAATTGACCGTGGCCGAGGTCGGCATGACACCGGTACTGGTGATGAACAGATTTTCATGGTCATGAGTACGTCCGAACGCATCCACCACGGAATCTTTCGGGTCATGCCCCATGCTCATCGTGCCGGTAATATGCTGGTTGTTGCCGTAAACGCCCGGCTTGCTGAAGCGCAAATTGGTGCCGCCCATCAGTCTGGCGATCTCGGTATATTCTTTTACCGCGCGCGCCATACCGCGATGCACATAATCGTCCATGTGGTAAATCGCTGCCGGTTTCGGGATACCCAGTTTGTCTTTTTTGTCGCTGAGAATGATGCGGTTATCGTAATTCGGCAACTGCTCCATCACGTTTTTCAGGCTGGTCTGGTGCGAGGCACGGCGACGAATTTCGTTATCCAGGCTGATGCCGTAAACGCCTTCCGCCAGCAGATCTTGCGTTACCGACTGCACCTGAGATGAGTTGGCGATATCGATACGGAACGAGGCGTAATCTTTACGGAAATCGCCGTCGCGCAGGCTGTTGATAGACGCCGGACTCATTGGCCCGCGCCCCGCCCACAACGGTTCTTCGGTTTCGAAGGTCAGTGAGTTACTCGGGTGATCCATCAGATGACGCCCGACGGTGCCGGAACTGTTTGCCAGCCCGTCAGGATATTTATCGCTGGCGGAGATCAGCAGCAGTTTCGGACTTTCGATGCCGTTCGCCGCCAGCACAAAGTTTTTCGCCGTAACTTTATGTTCGCCTTTATCCGGGTCGTAATAATGCGCGGCAACAATACGGCCTTTCTCATCATGCTCCAGACGGTAAACCACCGCGCTGGTGATCAGTTTTGCACCCGCCGCTTCAGCCGCCTGCGCGGCGATGCCGCCGTGATATTGCGCGTCAATCGGGCAAATCGGCATGCAGTTGTTGTTACCACAACAGGCAGGACGGCCGTCATAGTTACGGCTGTTACGGGCGGTGGTGTTAACGATCACCTCATAACCGCCCGGTGCCAGACGCTCGCGGAAACGCTGTTGCAGCCAGGATTCAGCGACCGGTTCCATCGGGAAGGGCTGGCTGCGCGGTGAACCGTTATTCGGCGCACCGGACACGCCCATTTTCACTTCGGCTTCGTAATAAAACGGTTCCAGCTCTTCGTACGACAACGGCCAGTCACGCCCGACGCCGTACAGTGTTTTAATCTTCATATCATTAGGCAGAACACGCCATGCCTGCGCCGCCCAGTGCCAGGTCGTGCCGCCCATAATGCGGATGTATTCCGCCGGGAAAGGATACGGCCCCTGCTGTTGCAGATAATCATTATCTTCCGGTTTATATACCGGATGCGGTGACCAGTCCGAGTACGGATATGGCGACATAAAGTCTTTTTTGCGCGGCGAATTACGGAAGTTTTCAGTCAGCGTACCGCGATCAATACGCGGGCCGGATTCGAGAATAATGACGGAGATGCCCTGTTTTGCCAGACGCTGTGCGACCAGCGAGCCGCAGATCCCCGAGCCGATGACGACGACGTCAGCGGAAAGTTGTTCACTCATTGTTTAACCCTTTTTGAACGTTATTTTCAGACAGGCTGTTTTGCCCAGGTGCCGTAAGCGCCGTAGGCATAACTCGGCGGATTGAGGTGATCGCGAACCGCAACATTCATCAGCGCATTTTCATACGCCAGACAAACCGCCTGTTTGCCATCGCCGACCACACCGAGATACCACGCCTGAAGAATGCTGCGCGGCAATTTCGCCAGCGCGGGCTGCTGTGCATCGAGCGCTTTTTGCAGTTCAGCGGCATCAATGTGATTCGCCGTAATAAACGCCTGCAACGCCTGAACCTGCGCGGTGAAGTCCGGATACAGCGCTAACATCGTCTGGTAATAACGTTCAGAAAGGGCCAGGTCCAGCCGGTCGTGACCGGTCAGATACAGCGAGAGTTGGGTGAAATCCTGTTTTGCCTGTGACAAACCGGCAACCGGCGCGGCATAGACCGGGCTGAGCAGCAGCTTATTCATCAACGGAACGGAAAGCGCCGCCAGTGCGCCCCCTAAAAATACGCGCCGGGAAATGCGTATGGGTTTTTCTGGTTGTGACATTGCAAAGCCTTCTGAATGGGTGTGAAAACCACGATCAACGGAGATCAATCCACACCAGTTCCGGCCGCCTGATACTTTCACCCTGAATTGTTTTAGTGGGTGATTACAACGTATCTGACAGGTTATCTGAAATGGTATAACAACAAACGTGATTTTACTCTCACTTTTTCAATGAAGTCACAATAAAAACCCCACAAATTTCACACAAAACTAACAAATAGCATTTTTTGTGGTTATTGGCGGAGAGGAACTTTGGGGGCTGATGAACAGAATTAACCGCTAAGAACTGGATAAACAAAGAGTTGAGAAGTGATGTGGTTAAAAAAAGATTGGTATAACAAGACAGGAAGGAGGAAACGGGGAATAACAGAGAAAAAACTCAGGGCCGGTAACATCGTATTACCCGCCCTGATGAAACATTAAATCGCTTCTTCGTCCTGCTCGCCGGTACGGATACGCACCACACGCGCCACATCAAACACGAAGATTTTACCGTCGCCGATTTTACCGGTCTGCGCGGTGGTCATAATAGTTTCCACGCAGGTATCCACGATGTCATCCGCCACGACAATTTCGATTTTCACTTTTGGCAGGAAATCGACCATGTATTCCGCACCACGGTACAGTTCTGTGTGACCTTTCTGACGGCCAAAGCCTTTCACTTCGGTCACGGTCATCCCGGTAATCCCGACTTCAGCCAGTGCTTCACGGACATCGTCGAGTTTGAATGGCTTGATAATCGCATCAATCTTTTTCATGGCGGACCCTTATAATCATTCGTTTGCTCTCCGCCTTCCTGAGCGGCAGCATGGTTCACAATCTGGTTTCGGATGCCGGAGGCATGCGAAGGCGCTAAAGGTATCATAGTTCAGCGGCAGGAATGTACCTCAAGCCTCTGAAAGTAAATTCCCGTTACTCTTTAAAATCGGTCGCTTCTAATTCATGACGGGACAGCAACTTGTAAAACTCGGTGCGGTTACGCCCGGCAATACGTGCTGCCTGCGTCACGTTGCCTTTGGTGATTTGCAGCAACTTGCGCAGATAATTCAGCTCGAACTGATTACGTGCATCGGCAAACGTTGGCAGCGCGGTATTTTCACCTTCCAGCGCCTGTTGCACCAGCGCTTCGCTGATCACCGGTGCAGACGTCAGCGCCACACATTGCTCGATGACGTTCACTAACTGGCGCACATTGCCCGGCCAGCTGGCAGCCATCAGCCGTTTCAGCGCATCCGTCGAAAAACTGCGCACAAAAGGTTTATGTCGCTGCGCCGCAACACGCAGCAGATGATTGGCCAGCAGCGGAATGTCTTCTGATCTTTCACTCAACGTCGGCAGCTTCAGGCTGACGACATTGAGGCGATAAAACAGGTCTTCGCGAAACTCCCCCTTCTCCATCGCTTTTGGCAAATCACGGTGCGTCGCAGAAATAATGCGCACATCCACATCGACATCCTGATTGCTGCCCAGCGGGCGCACCTTGCGTTCCTGCAACACGCGCAGCAATTTCACCTGCAGCGACAAGGGCATATCGCCGATTTCATCAAGGAACAATGTGCCGCCGGTCGCTGCCTGGAAAAGACCTTCACGGCTGCTCACCGCGCCAGTAAACGCCCCTTTGGCATGACCGAATAATTCGGATTCCAGCAACTGTTCCGGCAATGCGCCACAGTTAATGGCAATAAAGGCTTTCTTGCCGCGCGGGCTGGCACCGTGGATGGCCTGCGCCAGCACTTCTTTACCGGTGCCGCTTTGGCCGTTAATCAGCACGCTGACATCAGACTGTGCGACCATATTGGCCTGTTCAAGCAGACGCAACATAATCGGGCTGCGGGTGACAATCGATTCGCGCCAGCTTTCATCGACTGACGGGCTGGACTGCGCCAGCGCTTCATCGATAGCTTTATACAGCGCATCGCGGTCAACCGGCTTGGTGAGAAATCCAAATACGCCCTGCTGGGTGGCGGCGACCGCATCGGGAATAGAACCGTGTGCCGTCAGAATGATCACCGGCATGCCGGGCTGGAATTTCTGGATTTCGGCGAAAAGCGCCATGCCGTCCATTTCATCCATGCGCAAATCGCTCAGCACCAGATCAATACGTTCGCGATGCAGCAAACGCAACGCTTCAGCGCCGCTTTCCGCCGTGGTGACGCGAAAACCTTCGCTGGTCAGGCGCATGCCCAACAGTTTTAACAGGCTGGGATCGTCATCAACCAGCAATAAGCTGGCAGCTTTACGTATCGTCATTTGGCGTTCTGATCCTTAGCGGGCGGCGCATAGGTTTCGGCAGGTTTGACCGGCTTACCGGATGTCGCTTTCGCAGGTACGCTGGCGTCGTTATCCGGCAAATCTCCCTGAATTTGTTTACGCGAGGAAAGCTGACGCTCAATGTCGGTCAGGTTTTCCAGTTTACGCCGCGTATCCGCAAGATTGTTTTCCAGCACCTGCTGTCCGGCGATCATCGTCTGAAGTTTTTCTTCATTCATCACCTGCTGACGGGCGTTGCGGGCTTTTTCATCCCCCAGCACCACCTGCAAATTCTGACGTTCACGCCATAACTGCACCAGCGGGCGAATCGAACCCGGCATCTGGCCACGGTACTCGCTCACTTTCGCCAGCAATGCGCGACGCTGTTGCTGATCGGGATCCGCGCCGGCAAGCAGGATGCTTTGTTTAAACACCTGTTCCCAACTTGTGGCCGGGATCTGCTGCGCCTGGTAACGCGCCTGCGCATCACTCATCCGGTCAGCGCAGTCCATCGCCCGTAACCAGTACAGCGAATTGGTCAGCGCGTCGCTGTCATCCAGCGCCCAGAGGGTTTCACAGGGCGCAATGCGAAAGTCGATCACTTTGCTGTCAGGCACGACCTGATCGGAAACTTGCTGATAATAGGGATTACTGGCGGAATGCGGCGCGCAGCCTGCAAGCACCAGCGGTATGCTCAATAAGATTACCCGGCAGCGTAACAACACATGCAGCCAGCCTGAAAATTTCATCATTATTCATTCTTCTCAGCCGTCAGGGGCAATTCGATACGAAAACAGACGTCCGCATCCTCAACGGCAACCAGTTGCAGCTCTCCATGCATGCGGCGAATACAGTCCTGAGCAATACTCAACCCCAGACCGCTGCCTTTTACAGCCCCTTTCCTCTGCTGGCTACCCTGGTAAAAAGGTTCAAAAATCATCGTGCGCTCGGCCTGCGGGATCGGTATTCCGGTGTTCGCCACCTCGATTATCACCCGTCCGTTTTCCTGCCGGCTACGGACCCAAATAGTACCGGATTCAGCCCCGTAGTGCACCGCATTGGAATAGAGATTATCCAGCACCCGCCTCAGTAAGGTCGGTTCCGCCAGACACCGGGGTGCACCGATAATCACTTCACTGCGGATTTTCTTGGCGCGGGCGGGCAGGCTGTTAGCCGTTACGACGTCATCCACCAGCGCTTTAAGATCGACAAACACACTCAGCGTCGGCGCATCAGCCAGCTTGCGGTTGTAATCGAGCAGTTGTTCAATCAGCGTTTGCAGGTGACGGCTGCTGCTATTGAGGATAGCCACCACCTCTTTTTGATCCGGCGTCAGCGGCCCGGCCACTTCATCTGCCAGCAGTTCGGTGCCTTCACGCATACTGGCGAGCGGGGTTTTAAGTTCATGAGAAATATGGCGCAGGAATTCGTGGCGCTGTGATTCCAGCCAGGCAAGACGTTCACTCAGCCAGACGATGCGCTGCACCAGCGAGCGGATCTCCCGCGGCCCTTTAAAACGGGTCACATCGCCCAGATTACGCCCTTCGCCCAGCCGGTTGATCATTCGTTCAACACCTTTCACCGGCCCGATGATCATGCGGGTGAACAGCACCACCAGCGCGCCACTGAGCAGAAAAAGTACCAGCGCCTGCCAGCCAAAGAACTGACCACGTTCAGCAATCGCGCGCTGGAGTTGCTGTCCGCGCGAGAACACCACTTCCCGCGTCGCCTGAACCATTTCGGCATTGGTGCGCGAGAAATTTTCCAGCCGTGCAGAGGAATCTTTATCCGGCGAGTTATTCAGGCAGGCCGGTTGTGTCAGTTGAGTCAGTAAGGTGCGCAACGTCTGGTAATAGCGTAAATCCGGCAGCACAGACGCATGGGCATCCAGCAACTGGGCATATTGCTTGTGCTGATTCTGATAAAGGCGGGAAAGGGTCGGATCGTCAAGGACGCAATACTGGCGGTAGCTGCGCTCCATCTCCAGCGCGATGCCGGACATCGATTCACTGCGACGCGCATCACTCAGCGTGGTGCGGTTGATACGCGCCGCCTGCCGGCTGAGCTGATCCAGGCTGTCATAGGCCTGATAGGCCAGCACCAGCAACGGCAGCATCACCAGCAGGAAAGCCATTAAGACCAGCTGACGTAACGAGCCGGGGAATAAACGTCCTCTTTTCAACGCATTCATCTCATTGACCACAGATAACGTCATGCTAGCGGACAACGGTTTGAACAGCCAGTGTCAGAGAGGATATGTAAAAGGATTGGGAAACAAAAAGGCAGACTTCAGAGGGGTTGGTGTTGCAGAACATCCTGACGGATGTTCTGCAAACCGGAAGAGGTGGTGCCTCACTCAACGTGTCGTTCGATGTTTGATAACGTGCTTGCGCAACGATTATCGGTCGGGTGAACGATAGGCACCGTTTCTTTGGCGTCATTCGGACATTATGAGCATATCAACGCTTTCGCGTGAGCCAATCATAATCAGGTGAATGAGCAACTGCCCGATTCTAGCAGGATGCGTGCCAACTTTAAAGTTTAATTATCAAGTAGATGAATTTAAAGGTTTTTTATTTTAAATGTGTTTTCAGGCATCTGCACGACGCGCAATAACCCGTTTAAAAAACACCCGGAGTGTCGCCGAAACCCAACAGTATTCGATGAAGTAATTCAAACGCTTAATTATCAATATCTTAAATGTCTCCAAATGACGACATCACATAACGTGATTGTCGCCATTTTATGACACACGCTGTTTCGCAGGGGGATGACGGCTTTCCGTCGCAGAAAATATACGCAATGAAAAAATCTGCCGGTTTCACGGCCGCTTATACCTCCCGTTAAAGAGAAGCTGCAATATCATTATTCTTAAGAAGTGATTAAGTCATTAAAAAAAACTCATATGTTATATTCCTCACCATATTCCCCTAAAATTTACCCGCGAGATTATTATGTTTTCACATAAAAAATCAGGAATTCATTTTATTAAAAAGCAGGATATTAAATATTCATCTGGAGATAAGGAAAAAATACTCAACAGTTGGCGTTCCCTGCCGAAAAACTATTTGCTGGTTCATGCCTTTGAGGGTGAAGAAAGTCCTTTTTGCCAGCACCGCGCAGAGTCTATTTTAAGCAGTTGGGATATTATCAGCACCTCGTTGGTTGACTTAAAAGATATTAAACCCTTAACCAAAATTAAACGCTATACCGGGATGTATTGCACCACAGCCTTAATTCTGGATGTCCCGGTGCAAAATATTCTTGGGACGCATCCGACTGACGTCTGGTTTCCTAATCATATCGGGCGTGAAAATGACTATGCAGCGGGAAGAATTATCGATGCTTCAGCCCTGAGTCGGGCGATATTCCGGGGAGAAGGCAAAGAAGATTACCATTGTGAAGGTGGATATCAACGACTGCTGACACCTCAGTCGCTTCTGTCAGAAGATAAAAAAACACGCTCTATCGAATCACATAATGAGGTACTCATTATTGGTCGCCCGGGAGTTAAGTTATATGCAGGTCTGCCGGCAACACAAAGGATCCGGGTGCGCAAAATAGTCGTTGCCGAACCGACAGAGAGTAACAGCATGTATGACTATTATGCAGGCTCACCAGAAACAGTCGCCGCTAAAGTGGCGGAAATCAACGAATTAGAATACGAAATAGTTTGAAGGAATTTCGATAAGTACAGGATCCCGCCTGATGTAACACCATAACGATGAAAGCAGACTTAATAAAATATTGACTATTTCAGGATTGATATCATGCCATTTTTCAAAAAGAAAACCCCGACATTATCGCCGCATGCAATGTATTTAGCTGAGCGGGAAAAGCGGGGCGATAGAATAAAAGCGCGGAATCTGCAAAAAGCAGCCATACTGCAAAGCTGGGCCGTACTGCCTGAGCGCCATGTTTTGGTCCATACCTTTGAACTGCAAGAAAGCCCGTTCTGCCGTCAGGACGCAGCCTCCCTGTTTAATAGTTGGGATGTCTTCAGCACATCATTGGTTGATTTAAACGATATTAAAAAATTCACGACAGAGTCTTTTCGTTACACAGGGATGTATCACAACATCGCGCTGGTTCTTGACGTCCCCCGACAAAATATCCTCGGGACATTCCCGCGTGACGTGTGGTTTATGAACCATGCCGGACGGGAAGGATGTAACCCCCAAGGGCGGGTGCTCCAGCCCTATGGACTTGTGGAGTGCATTCAGAGCGGAAGAGGGGTAGGTGATTTCAGATGCGAGGGTGGCTATCAGCAACTTTTGACCCCCGCGGCTCTCATGACGCAAGATAAAGTGATCCGTAATCAATTTACCCACAATGAAATACTGATTATCGGCCGCCAGGGTCTGAATCTCTATGACGGGCTCCCCGCAACTCAAAGCATCCGGGTGACGAGAGTGTTAGGCGCCGATAAGAGGCAGTCTCCTGACTACAGTAAAGTCCCTGCTGGTCACATGAAGACCACGGAAGAGATTGGAAAACACGTTGCCCGGCTCAACAACGTGCCCTTTGAAATGCTCTGATCACACGCCCGGATCAATGCTCACTGAAACCGAGTGAATTTGGCGCCGGCACCGGTTGTTCGCAGTCTGCCGGATTATCCGCTTTGGCCGGATCACACATCACCGCCTGCGGCGGCAGGAAAATATGGTCGAGGATCGCCCGCGCGGTCGGCCCGGCCACCACACCATCACCGCCGCCATTTTCCATGATCAGCGCCATCACCACCGTCGGGTGTTTATAAGGCGCAAACGCAGTATAGAAAATATGGTCGCGCAAACGTACCGGCGTCATTTTGGCGTTATACACCTGATTTTCGCGCAGACTGAATACCTGTGATGTTCCGGATTTTGCCGCAATCTGATAAGGCGCGGTGTGGAAAAGTTTATAACCGGTACCATTCGGGAGATTAGCCATCCCGAACATCCCGTTTTTCACGATGCCCCAGATGGGCGATTTCGGGTCAGCGATTTGCTGCGTCGGCGGCATTTTATACGGCGTGATCACTTTGCCGCTTTTGGCGGAATATAACAGGTGAGGCGTTTCCAGTTTACCGTTGTTCACCAGTGCGCTCAGCGCCCGCACCATCTGGATCGGCGTCGCCACCCAGTAGCCCTGACCGATACCGACAGACACCGTATCGCCCTGATACCAGCCCTTTTTATGTACCTTCAGTTTCCATTCACGACTCGGCAGCACACCGTTATATTGCTCATCCAGATCAATACCGGTCGATTGCCCGTAACCAAATTTGCTCAGCCAGGTATGGATACGATCGATGCCCATTTCATAGGCCACCTGGTAGAAGAAAGTATCAGCGGACTCTTCGATAGCTTTGGTGACATTCAGCAGGCCGTGACCGGTTTTCAGCCAGTCGCGGTAATGCCGTTCTGTACCCGGCAGCGTCCAGGTCGGCGCACCAAAGAACGTGGTTTGTGGCGTGATCACCCCTTCAAACAGCGCCGATGTTGCCATAAACGGTTTCACCGTCGAGGCCGGCGGATACAGCCCCTGGGTCACACGGTTGATCAGCGGCAGATCCGGGTTCTTCAGTAACGCGCTGTATTGCTTACTGGAAATGCCGTTCACAAACGGGTTCGGATCATAACTCGGGCTGGAGACCATCGCTTTGATCCCGCCGTCACGCGGATCCATCACCACCACTGCCGCACGCTGCCCTTTCAGCACTTTTTCGATGTACTGCTGCAAATCCAGATCAAGCGTCAGATAGATATTTTGCCCGGCCTGCGGCGGAACCTCTTTCAGTAAACGCACCACATGACCGTGGTTATCGACCTCGACTTCCTGATATCCGGTGCGGCCATGCAAAATGTTTTCATAGTATTTTTCAACGCCCTGCTTACCGATATCGTGGTCAGCCGCGTAATTCTCAGCGATACCCTCCGCCTCGAGGCGTTTGGCATCTCTGTCGTTTATCTTCGAAACATAACCCACAACATGCGCCAGTTCCGCACCGTACGGATAACGGCGCTGCTGATAGGTGCTGATAGAGACGCCGGGGAAATCAAACTGATTGACGGAAAAACGCGCCACTTCAACATCCGTCAGCGCCAGCTTCAGAGGGATCTGCGCAAAGCGACGTCCGTGGATCATCGCATCGTGAAAACTGTCCAGATCGTCCTGTGTCAGATCGACAATGGGTTTCAGCGCATTCAGCGTGGCGTTGAGATCAGGCACTTTTCCCGGGATGACTTCAATCTGGTACAGGGTGATATTTTGCGCCAGCACGACACCGTTGCGATCCATGATCAACCCGCGACTGGGCGCGATCGGCAGCATTTTGATGTCATTCTGATTCGAGCGGGTCTGATAAAAATCATGCATGCCCACCTGCAGGTGATACAGGTTAAACACCAGCGCAGACGACAGGAGGATCACCACCATAAATGCGATCACGGCACGACGAACGAAAAGGACGGACTCGGCAGTATGGTCGCGGATTTCGTCGTTAAGTAAGGCCATAAGCGGGCAAATACCTTTTTTGTCTGCTTCTTGAAGCGGGCGAAAATGAAAAAAAGTGGGGACCGGAAAAGTGCGCAAGGATAGCCCGTCGTGCAACAGGCGACTATAAGAAGTGTGCTAATGAACTGGCAGGAGTGTTTCTATTTATTGCAGGGCGTTGCGGACAGACGTAACGCCCGGATTCAGAAAATGCTGTGGCCAGGATTTTTACTTCGCGGTATTCACTTTGCAATCTCCGTAAACATAACCTTCGGTTTGCGTGGCGACAACAAAACTGTCTTTTACGTGAATATACATCAGGTTATCTTGTGCACCGGCTTTCATGGGCTGATTGTCTTTGCCGATGATGTCCGTCAGTTCCGGGCTGGTGACCATTTTGCTACCATCCGGAGAAAAGCTGAACGTATTACCCGCATCATAGACCTGTGCGTTTTTATTGACGACTTCAGAAACATCGTTGCCATCATCAGACTGCGTGTGGTGCGTTAATACACATTGATACTGAGTGACAGCAGATGCTGAAAACGACGCCAGCACCAGGGTAACCGCCACAAAACTGCCTAACCTGACCATCAGATAAATCCATAAAGTGAGCAAGAGTTCCATGCTATCACTTGTCTGGCTGATAGAAAGAGTCCGGAAAAAAAATATTCACATGCTGAATGACTTAACGGGAATCCACCATCATTGATGATGCCGCCAGTCCCGGATGCGTGTTCACCCCTTTTTTATACTGCCGCTAAGAAAAATCCTGCCTATAATCCGCAGATTGCACTTAAGTGATTAACAAAGGATTGAGATGAAATCGTTCAAAGTACCCGGTATGGAAATGCAGTTACGTTTCCACGAGTTACCAGGGCTGGGTGTGCCGCTGGTCTTTTTACACGGCTTGGGTTGTGCAGCTTCCTGCGATTTTCCACGGGTGGCGACAGATGCTTCCCTGCGCCCGCGTCGCTCGCTGCTGCTGGATTTCGCCGGTTCAGGTTACAGCGATAAACCCGATGATTTCAGCTACAGCCTCCGGGCGCATACTGATTGTGTGATTGCCTGGCTGGAAAGCCTGGGTGTGCCACAGGTCAATTTAATCGGTCACAGCATGGGCGGCAGCATTGCCATTATGGTGGCAGCGCAGCGCCCTGACCTGATCCAGCGCCTGATTGTCGCCGAGCCAAATCTGGATGCCGGCGGCGGCACCTTCAGCCGCGCGGTGACTCAGTATTCAGAAGAAGCATATCTGCGCGAGGGCCATACACATCTGATTGATGTCGCCGTACGCGGGAATAATCACATCTGGGCAGGATGTATGAGCATCGCCTCGCCGCTGGCCATCCACCGTCAGGCGGTCGGGCTGGTAAAGGGGGAAACGGTATCATGGCGCGAACAGCTTTATCAGCTTGAAATGCCTGCGACGGTGTTGTTTGGTGAGTTTTCACTGCCTGAACCGGATGTCGCCGTTTTGCCGCAACATGGTGTTCAGACCGCCATTGTGCCGCAAGCCGGTCACTCGATGATGTGGGAAAACCCGACCGGCGTCGCGGCCGCGATTAATGCCGCGCTGAATACCGGGGCCTTGTAGGCCGGAACGCAGAAACAAAAACGAGCTCAAACAGCTCGTTTTTTTCACCTTTTTAATAATTAATCGTTTAAAACTCCCCCGGTCAGAATCTTTCTGATGCAGCCAATGACACAACGAAACCTTTGTAGCCCTGCCTGAAAAAACTAAATAACAGATTAGTGATCCAGATCAACTAAAACCCGCGCCCCGCAAGGCCTGCAGCGGTGTTTTAAGTCCAATTTTGAGCTGATTTTAGCCAGAAAATGGCGACTCATGCCGTCATGGATGCATTTCATTCCGCAACTCATGCATCTCACTCCACAAATCATCCGCATCCATTCCGCGGACTTATCATAGCCACAGTTAATTGAATCTACTTCGCTCGGGAGAACCCACTATGAGTGACAAATCTGGCATGCAGAACGACAACCGTACCCGCTGGCTGACACTGGCCGGTACCATTCTTACTCAGCTTGCACTGGGTTCCGTTTATACCTGGAGTCTCTTTAACGGTCAGTTGTCCGAAAAACTCGGCGAACCGATCAGCCGCGTTGCGCTGACGTTCGGTATCCTGAGTCTGTGTCTGGCTCTCGCCTCTTCCGTTGCGGGTAAACTTCAGGAACGGTTTGGTGTGCGTGCCGTCACCATCGCCGCCGGTTTACTGATGGCCGCCGGTTTCGCGCTGACCGCCCATTCCGATAACGTCATCATGCTGTACATCAGCGCCGGCGTGCTGGTCGGTCTGGCGGACGGTGCCGGTTACCTGCTGACCCTCACCAACTGCGTGAAATGGTTCCCTGAGCGTAAAGGCATGATTTCAGCCTGTTCAATCGGTGCTTACGGGCTGGGCAGTCTGTTATTCAAATTCGTCTGCGGTCATCTGCTGGCGACGGAAGGTTTGCAAAACACCTTCATGATCTGGGGTGGTGTGGCGATGGTGATGGTGATTGCCGGCGCACTGATGATGAAAGATGCGCCGAAACAGGAAACATCAGCCGTCACCCGTGAGGAAAACACCCTGAACGATAACAGCAACGACAGCCGTGATTTCACCCTGGCCGAAGCCATTCGTGCACCGCAATACTGGATGCTGGCGCTGATGTTCCTGACCGCCTGCATGAGTGGTTTGTATGTGATTGGTGTGGCGAAAGATATCGGTCAAAGCCTGGTTAAACTGGATGCGCTGACCGCCGCCAACGCCGTAACCGTGATTGCGATTGCTAACCTGAGCGGCCGCCTGGTGTTGGGTGTGTTGTCTGACAAAATGCAGCGTATCCGCGTTATCTCTATCGCGCAGATTGTGTCGCTGGCCGGTATGAGCATGATGCTGTTCACCCAGATGAACGAAATGATGTTCTTCCTCTCCGTGGCCTGCGTCGCTTTCAGCTTCGGTGGAACCATCACCGTTTACCCTTCACTGGTCAGCGACTTCTTCGGCCTGAACAACATGACCAAAAACTACGGCCTGCTGTATCTGGGCTTCGGTATCGGCAGCATCTTTGCCTCACTGGTGGCTTCCCTGTTCGGTGGCTTCGCAGTGACCTTCAGCATCATCACTGTATTATTGATTGTGTCATTGGTTCTTTCTGCCACAATTCGCTTACCGAATAAGTCAGAAGAAGCGCATAATACGCTCCAGCACGTGTAACACAGCAGCTGAGCGCAGCATAAATGATGAACGGGAGCACAATTAGCTCCCGTTTCTTATGAAGAAAGCATATAAAATCGGTCGCTGAATCACGTACCCTTATGACAAAATGTGAACAGACCGGACACCTGCAAAATGAAACGCATTACCCTCGCTCTTTTTGGCCTGATGATCTCAATGACCACGTTCAACAGTTTCGCTCAGGCTTACCCTTCCAGCGCTCAGGAAGTGGCTTCTGAACTGAACCGTAAAGCCAGCGAAAGCAGCACCAGACCTTCCACAACTATCGATGCCAGCGCGCATAACAAACTGAACGCCCGCACCGATTATTTGAAATAAAACTCGCTTAAGTCACCACACGCCAGTCAGCCCGACGTCAGCGAACCAAAGTGGCGCGCTTGCCGTCAAACGCCCAGCCGCGGATCAGATACTGCATGGCGATCGCATCATCGCGATCTTTGTGCCGCAGGTTGTTGTAACGCTGATGGGCGATGCCGACGGCATCCATATCCAGTTCAACGCCCAGCCCCGGCAGTTCATTCAGCGCCAGTTTACCGTCTTTAATCTGCAACGGGTTTTTGGTCAGATGCTGTCCCTCCTGCCAGATCCAGTGTGTATCAAATGGCGTGATCTCGCCGGGCGCGGCCGCCCCGAGATGCGCCAGCATCGCCAGCGACACATCAAAGTGATTGTTCGAATGACAGCCAAGCGTCAGCCCCCACGCATTACATAATGTGCCGATGGTATTCGCCCCGCGCATCGACCAGTAATGGGGATCAGCCAGCGGGATATCGATCGCATTCAGTTGCAGCGCATGGCTCATCTGCCGCCAGTCGTTGGCAATCATATTGGTCGCGACCGGTAATCCGGTGGCGCGCTTAAATTCCGCCAGCGTTTCACGTCCGGAAAACCCCTGCTCCGCGCCACACGGATCTTCAACGTAAGACAAAATCCCGTGCATGTTTTTGCACAGCGAAATCGCCTGATCCAGCGACCAGGACGCATTCGGGTCCACAGTAATACGCGCCTGCGGGAAGCGTTTTTTCAGTGCCCTGACCGTTTCTATTTCGACTTCACCCGCCTGCACGCCGCCTTTAAGTTTGAAATCTTTAAAACCGTATTTATCCTGTGCCGCTTCCGCCAGTTGCACCACTTTTTCGTGGCTCATGGCCTCCTGATGACGCAGGTGATACCACGGATGCTGCCCCGCCTGCGCCTTTCCTGGCTGATAATCCAGATCGGTTTTCTGCCGGTCGGCAATATAAAACAGATAACCGAGCACCGGCACTTCATCGCGCTGTTTACCGGGGCCGAGCAGTTGCGCCACCGGCTGATTGAGAAACTGCCCCATCAGATCCAGCAGTGCGGTTTCCAGAACCGCGACGGCATTGTGATGACGTTCGAGATCCCACGGCCGGAAGCCCGGCAGCACCGGTTTCGGCTGACGGTTTCCCTCCAGATCCCGTTTGTGCAAATCGCTCACCAGCTGATTCATGATGCCAATTTTCTGCCCGACGATATGCGGGATGGCATCATTGAGGATCTTCAGCACCACGCCGGTGGCGGGCGCTTCGCCCACGCCGGTATGTCCGGCACTGTCTTTGAGCACCAGCAAAATACGGGTGAAATAACAGTTATGTGCACCGGCAATGTTCAGCAGCATGCTGTCGTAACCGGCGACCGGAATGACCTGCATTTCGACAATTTTAGGCGTATCAGACATGACGTTTTGGCTCCATTCCCTGCGGGGCGTGATATTCAGGTTGCGTTGGCGTGCGGTGAGTTTTGGTGAAGAACAGCGTGATAGCGGCGAAAACCGAAATTCCGCTGAGGATATACAAACCCGCAGTGGTGCTGCCGGTGGTTTGTTGCAGATAACCAAACACCGCCGGTGCGAAGAAACCGCCGAGATTGCCCAGTGAATTGATCAGCGCAATCCCCGGCGCCACGATGGATGACGGTAGCTGACTTTGCGGGATCGGCCAGAACAATACCGCGCTGGATTTCGTCCCGATACACACCACGCATAGCGCAAATAAACCAAACCACGGACTGCCGACCGTACACAGGCAGGTGCCGATCGCAGCCACAATCAACGCCAGCGCCAGAATGGTTTCGCGACTGCCGCGGAAACGGTCGCTGACGCGGCCAAGAATATTGATGGCGATAATGGCGCAAATCCACGGAACGGAATTCAGCATGCCGATCTGGAAGGGGGAAAGCCCCTGAATGCGGCCGATGATCTCCGGCTGCCAGAACACCAGCGTGTAACCGGTCATGCACATCACAAAGAACAGGAAACACAGGTACGCCATTTTGCCGTCAGTGATCAGCTTCCAGCGCGACTGCCCCTGCGTATGTAAATCACGCGAACTGGATTCCGTGCTCAGCGCATTACTCAGCGCAAGTTTCTCTTCAGCAGTCAGCCATTTTGCCTCTTCAGGTTTCGACACCAGGAAGAATGCCGCCACGATCCCTACCAGCACCGACAGCGCACCTTCGATAAACAGCACCCACTGCCAGCCCGGCAATCCCATAAAGTCATGCAATTCCAGCAGGCCACCGGTAACCGGGCCGGAGAGCAAGTACGCGGCTGCTGAACCGGTGAGGATCAAAGCCGTGGCACGGCCGCGGTAAACATTCGGCACCCATTTGCGGAAATAGAACAGGATCCCCGGGAAGAAACCGGCTTCAGCGACACCGAGCAGAAACCGCAGCACGTAGAATTGCATCGGTGTGGTGACGAAGCCCATGGCAAAGACCACCGCACCCCAGGTGATCATGATGCGCGTCAGCCAGACACGCGCGCCATACTTGTCCATCAGCATGTTGCTGGGAATTTCAAACAGCGCGTAACCGACGAAGAACAGCCCGGCACCGAAACCGAACGCTGCCGTGCTGATGCCTACGTCGGTTTCCAGGCTATGCTTGATGAATCCGACATTGGTGCGGTCGATTTGGTTAATGATCAACATCAGGATGAGCATCGGAATGGTGCGGGCAAAGAATTTGCGGTTTGCACTGCGTACCGCTTTGTTTTCATGACCGTTCATGGTGTTCCCTTAGTGTTGAAATTATGAACAACTGCAACACTAAGTAAGATGTGTACACCGGGATTTACCATTGTGCAGTCGCCCAAGCTTTGATCACCCGCAAGGACTCACTGGCCTTATTACTGCATATTATCAATGCATTAAACGATGTGCATAAGCACAATCATCTCCCCTGCTTCGTCATTGCTTTTGGGCAGATTAGCGAGATGCTTCACAGTTCAGAAAGGGATTTCTCAGACACATTGCTTAAAATAAAAGCACATATTTATCCATATGGATTATATGTTTGTTATAATTGCATCATGAAACAAATGATTGGGACAATTCGTCCCGCACAAGGAGTGTGAAATGAAGGCCACTGCTTTTTGGTTAATGATGGCAGGAGGCTCTGTCGGGATCGGTTATGTGATGGCCCTGATGATGGAACTTCTGTGAGTAAACAGCGTTAACGACGACGGATAAATAAGGACATTTCATGGCATTTTACAGCCCTAAACGCATCATTCTTTATACTGCCTCTGCGATTGCGCTGCTGGTGATCGTTGGTTTGGTCACGTATTTCACTGTCGGCCATTTAGGTGCATAACGCCTTTCCCTCTGCTTTCTCTTCCTGTGGCGATACTTGCCGTATCGTCGCATAATGCTGCCATTCATTAAGCTATGCGGAAGGATTCATCATGACATACAAAGGATTAATGATTGTTGCCGTGGTTATCGTGCTGGCAAGCATCGGTTCTGAGTCTCTGATACAGAAGGGCATTGCGCTGGCGGACAGCAAAATTGATCAGGTGATTACGCATTATGCGGACAAATAAGGCTTACATCTGCTGGATTAACCTTACCGGGCGATGACAAAACCATACACAAGGTTTGATATCTTAAATCCATCAAATGTTGTGTGATGTCCCTGTGTAATACCCCTGTAGAACCCTGTTATTTTGCCCGCCGCGTGCGGGCTTTTTTTTACCTGTTTTTCGGCAAAGGCAGCAATTGAGGTTGGATTGGGATCGGGATTGAACACAAAGCTTATTCACGAATAATTCGAGTTGCAGGAAGGCGGCAAGTGAAGGAATCCCGATGAGCTTACTTATGTAAGTGATTCGGGTGAGCGAAGGAAGCCAACGCAGAGTCAGCCCAAAGGATAAAGGGAATTCCCGCAAGCATTTGGGTTGGATCAAGGCGGCAACAGAACGCGTCCCCGGGAGCATACATCAGTATGTGACTGGGGTGAGTGATGGCGGCCAACGCAGAGCCAGCCCAAAGGATAAAGGGAATTTGCCGGTGCTTTCCCGGCCGTCATATTATGGCGCAAGCGTCCATCGAACACTCCGACATTGCGCGGCCTGAGCACGGCCATTTCATAACAGAAAAAACAACGGGTGAAATAATCCAACTGGCTTTTCTGTTATGGCTCCCGGAAATAAATTCAGAAGCTTATATATAATAAACCCCGGCGTTGGCCAGGGTTTATTTTTGTCATTGATAATGTCGATATTGAAACAATTATTCTGGCTGCTCCGGGTTTAACCCATCTTCGCTATTGCAGAGTGTTTGCCTTCAATATCAGGCGACATTACAGAACGACAACGTTACCCGCTGATGGGCCTTTCTGACCATTTTCGATGGTGAACTCAACGTTCTGACCTTCGTCCAGGGTTTTGAAATCATTGCTCTGGATTGCAGAGAAGTGAACGAACACGTCTTTGCTGCCGTCTGCAGGGGAGATGAAACCGAAACCTTTACCAGCGTCAAACCATTTTACTAAACCAGTCATTTTATTAGACATAGAAAATACCTTCTTCGTTTTTATTTTATGATGCCATAGGGCAATATAGGTCTGTTTTTATTTGAAATACTTATGGATGCATCAGAGAAGGAAATTCGTCGGAGAAAGGATTTGCTACATCACTTGAACCAGGAACTGCTTTACTAAAATGTCTTACATAAATAGGTCTTAACCACAAACCGTTGACGCTATTTACACACAGGCGGATTTATTAAGCAAGCTTTTATTTCAACGGGATTATATTACCGGCGGATTTATTCCAACCGGAAATATCGCTCAGGCCGCCCGTGACAACGGCTGTAGCCCGATTAAATAATAAGAAAGCCTGCCCGGTTCCGGCAGGCTTTAAGAATCATCCTCCCGCTCTTTTCATGCAATCCGCACGACGACCGTCTACCCGCTTAGCAAACCACGCGGTAGTCAGCTTGCGGGTAATCTTCGGACTTTCCAGCGTGATGCCCGGTAGCATTTCCCGTGGCTGTCTTTTACCGGTGGTTTTATCCGCCAGCGCGAAGACCTGCTTGTAGAGCCGGGTCTCTTCAAACTCCAGTTGTTCGCCCTTCTCCAGCGCCTTACGGATGGCCGAATTGCTGATGTCCAGACGTTTGCTCAGTGTGCGTACTGCCAGCTCTGTGCCGCCCGGTTTATCAGTGCCGTAGTTAATCAGGTCACCGTCCAGTGCCAGCGGAATGCCTGACACTTTACTTACCGCACTCTGGAATGCGGCGTTGCGGCTGGCATACCAGCCAGCATTAAAGTCGGCAAAGCGGTATAACGGCTGAGTGTAATTCGCCGGATACCCCAGCAGATGTTTGACGCCAAAATACACGCCGCCGCGGCGGCTAAACACTTCATTGCGGATTGAATCCTCAACTTTATACGGATAGCCTTTGGCGTTTTGCTCGGCAAACGCAATGCTGACCTGCATCGGCCCGCCGGTATGCACCGGATTCAGATTGCCGAACAGCTTCTGCCCCATCGGCACCATATCAATGAAATCATCAAAAATCGCACTCAGCTGTTTCTCGGTTTTTACGTTATCCAGCCGCTCGCTGTAGGATTTGCCGTTCGGGGATTTCAGCAACAACGCGGTGTGCACCAGGAAATTGGGCACATGAACCGCATCGGCGCGCCGGTCAATCTCTTTCCACGCAATTTTGCTTAATCCCGGCACCGGTGCGTCGGCGTTGAAATTGGATTCCTGCTGCGCCACCGCCAGCACAGAACAGATATTTTCGGTGGTTGCCGGAATGTTCTGCGTGGTGAAAGCGGCGGTAATATCGGTCGCCCAACCTTTTCTGTCGGGGGCTGATGTCGGCATCAGCCGCACGATATCCGCTTTCACGTCATGCGGATTTTGCACCGGCGTTGCGTTTTTTTTCGTCGAGGTACACCCCGCGAGGATCATCATGGCCAGCACCGGCGCAAACTGTTTTATCGAAAATGACTTATGCTTCAAAGTGATACATTCCCTGAATAAATGACTCTGAGAGTGACGTTAGCGAAGATAGCTATGCTGATCTAGCAAAAAATTATCTTTATGCGTTAAGGTTAAGGCTCTGATGATGGAGATAAAGGAACAAGGAAATGATGCACTCAGCGCCCCGCTTACAGACCTCACACCGCGTATTTTTGCTCCCTTTTATGATGTTGCTGATGATTGTTGTCCTCAGCGGCTGCGGTGATAAAGAACCCGCACAACGCAAAGCCTTTATAGATTTTCTTCAGTCGCGGATCCTCGATAAACCCGTGCTGGCCGTCCCGCAACTGACCGAAGCGCAGAAAAAAGAGTTTGGCGATTACACTAAAGATTACGCGATTATCACCGGTTTTCATCATCAGATGAATATCGAACTGGATTCTTCGCTGGTGCCGGTTTTTGCCGGTATGAACGGCGTAAACAGTGTCAGTAACCTGCTTGAGCAGCGCGATGATCTGAAGAAAATGGCTGACAGCAGTGAACGATGGAAAGAGAAAATCGTGCTGCTGAAAACCCAGGCCGATACGCAGCATGCAGCGCTGAAACAGCCGGAAGACCTGAAGAAGGTTTACGATCAGGTGTATGAGAAAACCATCGTTAAACCGTCAGCCATCACTGAGCAGGTGTTTGATTTATTGCCGCAGGTGCTGAACCTGATTGTAGCGAAGGCCGACTTCATCAAAAGTCAGGGCAAAAACGTCACCATCACCGGCAACCGTCTGCAATTCGCCAACCAGAAACAACTGGATAAATACAACGCCATCCAGCAACAACTGGTTCCGCTGAATGCGCAACTGATGCAACTCAGCCGTCAGATGCAGCAAATGGTGCGTTAATCCACCAGGCAAAGACCCGCCTGCCGCAAGACGGTTTTTTCATTGCGGTGCTTTTGTTATGGTGTGCGGCAATTAAATAAGGAGACACCTATGAATGACGAGACCCTGAACAAACGTGTTGACCAGCTTGAGCGCGTAAACCGTGAGCTGCTGGTGCAAATTTCCGCCATGCGTCTGCTGTTTGGCAGCGTGGGGAATGTGCTGAATGCCAGCCAGGAAAATGCGTTCACCCTCGCGGTCAATCAGGCGCTGGAAGCCAACCGTGCAGATGTCGCCAATCAGGCTGATCTGGATGATGCCTCACGCAAATTCCGCGAAGACGTCTTCAAATGCACTGAATCCCTGCTGCCGGGTTCACGCTAAGTCAAAGCTCAGGCGCGATGCCTGAGCCTTTTCTCATCCTTCTGGCTGACCGTTTAGCCTCATCCAATCTACAAATTCACCACGCAGTTACGCCCTTTATTTTTGGCCT
The DNA here is from genome assembly GCF_003263525.1 of Rahnella sp. NRRL B-41462. NCBI lineage: Bacteria > Pseudomonadati > Pseudomonadota > Gammaproteobacteria > Enterobacterales > Yersiniaceae > Rahnella > Rahnella sp. NRRL B-41462. The sequence goes on from NZ_JYDF01000009.1 coordinate 83,286, forward strand.
GATACAGCGCTTTATCCGCGGTTTTCAATGCCCCGTCAATATTGGCTTTTCCGGGATAGAACAGGGTAACGCCGAGTGAAATCGTGACCTGCCCGGCCCCCTCAAACTGCTGCATTTCAACCTGCTTGCGCAAACGCTCGGCCAGCCCGGTGGCCTGCGTCAGTGACGCGCCGGGCAGCAGCAGTAAAAATTCCTCGCCACCCATGCGACACAGCAGATCGCCTTCCCGCGAATTACTCAGAATGTGGCGCGCCAGTTGGGTGATCACCCTATCGCCCACGTCATGTCCGAAAGTGTCGTTTACTTTTTTGAAGTGATCGATATCGAGGGTGATGACCGCAACGCGCGACGATTCCTTTAGCTGTTTATCCACCGCCTCATAAAAACCGCGCCGGTTCAGCAGCCCGGTCATCGGGTCGGTATGGGCTTCGGTACTCAGTTGTTCGATACGCTGATGCAACAACCGGATCCCCTGCAACATCACCGTTTTCAGCTTCGATGCTTCGTAATACCAGGCATTGATCTGCTGAATTTCCTCGGAGACATCATGTGAGTCCATGGTGTCAGCCTTTGAGGCAAGCTGTCGCAGCGGCCGCGAAATATAGCGCGTCAGCAGCCAGATGCAGATGAACACCAGAATGACAATCGGCAACGTGTAGATCAAAACCTGCATCATTACGTGATACAGCAGCATCACATCGGCTTTCGCCGGATGCAGCACCAGCACCGTCCAGCCCGCCACCTCCACCGTAGAGAAACCCGCCAGAGATTCTTCGCCTTGCAGGTTTTCCATACGCAAAAAACCCTGCTCCCGTCCGCCCAAAAGTGCCTTGTTCACATGCCCCTGTGGCGCGCTTTCACTCCAGCCTGACGCGTCGCGATACAACACGTCGCCTTCACGGTCGATGACATAGATATAGGCGTCTTTACGGTAATTGCGGGCATTAATCAGCGTATCCACAATGCTGCCTTTGCTCAGGTCAATTTCGGTGGCCAGATACCCGAGATAGCCGCCACGCGCATTACGGATGGGTGAGGAAAGCACAATGATGTGATTATTCTGTGGAGTGAGAAAGGGGGAACTGAGCACCGGATTTTGCGTTTTCAACGCAGCGGTATTGGCATCAGACACCAGTTTTAAACCGACCATCGCCGCAGAGTTTCGTGAAGCCGCACGCACGACGCCGGTGGTATCCACCACCAGCACCGAGCTGAAGCGCTTACTTTGCAACTGCAAACGATCGGCTTCTTCAGTCAGTGCATCAACATTGTTAAACCGCTCGCCGAGTAAATCGGCGCTATAGGCCACCTGCTTGTTTGCGGCATTGAAAAACAAATCAGCCGTCAGCGACAGTCGTGTGGCGAACGACTGACTCGCCCTGAGGGAGGATTCGGTAAGGAGCTTCTTCTCTACCTGAAAAATTGCCAGATAACTGCTGAGCAAGGTGACAAGCGTACTCACCAGTGCAAGAAGCAATATCAGTCTCTTAAGATTAAATGCAAACCGCCGCTGCTGATCCATTCTCTGTCCGTTGAGCTAATGACCCTGAATATTACAGAGGATAGCAGTATGTCCGGCAAGGGTTTTGATATGTCTCAGTCAGGGCAGTTTTGCTTACGATTAACACGGGCGCTTTAGTAGCATTTTTTCCGGATCAGAGCTTGCGTATTAACTTCTGTAAACGCGCCTTCTGCCAGCGCTCCACTGATCCGCGAAAAACAAAAATGCGTAACCCCCGCAACAACACAATGCCGCCCCAGATACACAGGGGCCAGACGAACCAGACTGAATCCGGCGAGGTGTAATGGTTTATCGCGAACAGACCGGCGTTGATCACCGCCCACAACAGAACGGAACGATAAAAACTGCTTTCTTCCGCTACCTGATATCTGGCTTTTTCTATCTGGTCGTCAAGCGCCTGCCCTGAAGCACTGCCCGTTTTCGCATCGTTTTCTGTCAGTTCAGAAACCTTGATATCAAAGGCTGCTGCGATAGCGCCGAGGGTTTCGAGGCTGGCCTGCTCACCATTTTCGATACGCTGCACCGTGCGCACGCTCAGTGAGGAAAGTTCTGCCAGTTGTTCCTGAGACCATGCCCGGGAAATGCGAAGTTGCCTGATTTTGCTCTGATTCATAATTTTTACCTGTAGAGTGAATGTTGAACACCCAATCAGCATGCAACGCAGGATCGGAAATCAACACGACAGCAACCTGACACGGACACGACAGCAAACTGACAGTATTAAAAATCAGAAGGTTAGCCGGTAAAATTTACTGTCTACCGCCATCAGCGGGAAGGCTGGCGGCAGATCTGGCACCGTGACTTCCTTAAAACCGTTCTTTTCATAAAAGCGATGCGCCGCCAGAAACTTGTCTGTCGTGCCGAGAAAAATATCTTTCACATTTTTCTCCCGGGCATGATGCAGCAACGTGTTGAGTAACAATGTGGCCACGCCGTACTCCCTGCCACGAAAAGGCGCGCTGACAAACATTTTGCGCAGTGCTGTCTGCGCATTGCCGATATCTTTCAGTCCCAGCGTGCCCACGACTTTCCCTTCATAGCGGGCAACCCAGAAATCCCCGGCGCCGCGCTGATAAAATTGCGGAATGTCATGCAGATCAGGCTGCTGTTCTTCGGTGATGACAATGCCAAATTCCTGATTCTGGATCGGTAAAATCACATCCACCACACCGCGCTGATCGGCGGCAGAAAAGCGTTCAATTAAGACAGAATGACTCATCACACACTCCCTTAGTTAACAACAGATTTAATGAGGACATAGCAGCGCCAGCTCGGGATTTTCAGGGAAAACCCGTTCACTGAGAAAATCAATAAACACCCGCAACTTCGGCGTCATATAACCGCCGGAGGGCCATAAAATGTAAAAATCACCGCTGCGCTTCACGTAATCATCCAGCACGGTCACCAGTTGCCCGCCCGCCAGCTCCTTGCGGATACTGAAATCAGGCAGACAGGCGATGCCCAGCCCCTGCAGGGCAAAACATTGGCGCGTTTCAATATTATTGCAAACCATCGATACCGGCAGCGATAAATCCTGATATTCCGGCAGCGGCCATGGTTCGAGCTTTCCGCTATTAGGAAAGCGAAAATGCAGACAACGGTGTTCAACCAGTTCCTGCGGCTTCGCAGGTGTACCATACTGTTCAAAATAATCCGGCGCGCCGACCAGTAAATGATGAAAAGTACCCAGCTTGCGCATCGACAATCGCGAATCAGCCAGTTGGCCGGTGCGCACCACGGCATCAAACCCCTCTTCCACCACATCAACGATGCGATCGGTGAAATCCAGATCCAGCCCGATATCGGGATAACGACGCATAAACTCGCCCAGCACCGGCAAGAGTAGCGTGCTGACCTGAGGCAAACTCAGCCGCAACCTGCCGCGCGGACTTTCCGCCAGTTGCGACAGCTCGCTTTCTGCCGCCTCGAGTTCCGCCACGATGCGCCGGCAGCGTTCGAGGAACAGCGTCCCTTCGACGGTCAGCGTCACGCTGCGGGTGCTGCGGTGAAACAGCCGCACATTCAGCCTGGTCTCCATGCGCGCAATGCTTTTACCCACCGCCGACGCCGATACGCCTAAAATTCGCCCGGCTGCCACAAAACTGCGGGTTTCTGCCACCTGTACAAAGGTATTCAGGCTACTGAGATTTTCCATTACTGCCCCCGATTACGGACATCATCGTCCGTATATTATGGAAACCTACCCTACTTTTTCCTCACTGAGGAGATCTCTATCGTGATTTAACACTTTCTGAAGCTGAGATATCCCATGAATTCCACTGCGTTGAAATCCCGACTTGATTGCGTTATCGCTCAGGCTATTCAGTCACAAAGACTGATCGGTGCCGTTGTCATGGTCGCCCTTCACGGCGAGGTGGTTTACCACCAGGCTGCCGGTTTTGCCGACCGGGAAAGCCACCAACCGATGACTGAAAATACGCTTTTCCGTCTGGCATCGGTCAGCAAGCCGATTGTGTCCACCGTGGCAATGGCACTGATCACCCAGGGGAAGCTGGCGCTGGATGACGATATTCAGACAGGGTTGCCGCAGTTTCGCCCTACCCTGCCAGACGGACAACCGGCACGCATCACGGTACGGCAGTTATTAAGTCATACCGCCGGGCTGAGTTACCGCTTTTTTGAGCCGGACGAAAACGGCCCTTATGCCCGCGCAGGGGTTTCTGACGGAATGGACAGCAGCAGCATTTCGCTGGCGGAAAATCTGCGACGTTTATCGGACGTGCCTTTGCTGTATACACCGGGCACGTCGTGGGGGTATTCGCTGGCCGTGGACGTGCTGGGCGCAGTGCTGGAACAGGTCTGCAAACAACCGCTCGCTGAAGTGGTAAAAACGCAACTGACCGACCCGCTGAGCATGCATGACACCGGTTTCTTCGCACATGACCCGGCGCGGCTGGCTACGCCGTATGTCAGTGATGTGCCACAGCCCCATCGTCTGCGTGAAGGCGAAAAAGTCGCCGCTTTCGACAATACCGTGGGAATTGAATACTCACCTTCGCGCGCACTCGATGCCCAGGCTTATCCTTCCGGCGGCGCGGGTATGGTCAGCAGCGCGGCTGACGTACTGAAGATGCTGGAAATGTTGCGTCTTGGCGGCGCTCCGTTGATCTCGTCCGCGCTGGTCGATGAAATGGGACGAGATCAAACTCGCGGAGCTGAACTGCCGGAATCCCCGGGTCTGGGCTTTGGTTTAGGTTTTTCGGTATTACGTGACCCGCAGGCTGCCGCTTCACCGGAATCAACCGGCACGTGGCGCTGGGGCGGGGCTTACGGTCATTCCTGGTTCGTTGACCGTACCGCCGGACTGAGCGTCGTTGCCTTGACCAATACCCTGTATGAAGGCATGTCTGGCACGTTCGTCACTGAACTGCGCGATGCGGTGTATGGAGCGCAGTCATGAATTCCATTGCCTTGAAATCTCCCCTGCCACTTTCAGCTTTACTGGCGATGGCACTGACCGGCTTTATCGCCATCATGACCGAAACCTTGCCCGCCGGATTGCTACCTCAAATTGCAGCGGATCTTAATGTGTCACCGGCGATGGCCGGGCAACTGGTGACGCTGTATGCCGCCGGTTCGCTGATGGCCGTCATCCCGCTGGCGGCACTGACACGGGGCTGGAACCGCCGCACTGCATTGCTGACGGCAATCTTTGGCTTTCTGATTTTTAATACCCTCACCACCTTCTCGACGAATTATGTCCTGACGCTCTTCGCCCGCTGGGTGGCCGGCGCGGCGGCAGGGCTGGCGTGGGGGTTACTGGCCGGTTATGCACGGCGGATGGTCCCGGTGCATCAGCAAGGGCGTGCGTTGTCGGTGGCGATGGTCGGCACACCTCTGGCGCTATCTGTCGGCGTTCCGCTGGGCACCTGGATGGGTTCCGCGCTCGGATGGCGCATGGCATTCGGCGTGATGTCCGCCATCACGTTGCTGCTGATTGTCTGGGTGGTGAAAAAAGTACCGGACTATCCGGGGCAGGCCGCAGGGGAACGCCAGCCTTTAAGACAGGTAATGATGATGCCCGGCGTGCGCAGTATTCTGATGGTGATCCTGCTGTGGATGCTGGCGCACAACCTGCTTTATACCTACATCGTGCCGTTCCTGCGCCTGTCCGGGCTTGATGCACGGGCCGATCAGATATTGCTGGTTTTCGGCCTCGGCGCGCTGGCAGGCATTGGTATCACCGGCATGCTGGTGGATAAACATTTGCGGCGCACCCTGCTGGTCAGCCTGATAGCCTTTGCCCTGCTATCACTCGTGCTGGCGCTGAGCCGCTTTTCGCCGCTGACCGTGACATTGTGTGTCGCGCTGTGGGGGCTGACGTTTGGTGGTGCAGCAACCTTGCTGCAAACGGCGATTGCTGACGCTACCGGTGAACATGCCGATATGGCGCAATCGATGGTGGTCGTGGCGTGGAATCTGGCGATTGCCAGTGGCGGGGTAACCGGTGGGATCCTGCTGGAAACCGCGGGCATTGCAGTCTTTCCGTGGGCCATGCAGTTGCTTATCGTCGCCGGGCTGATTATTGCCGTTTGCGCCCGCAAGAACGGTTTCCGCCCGGGAGCCCGTCATGAAGAAATAGCACTAATGCCGGAGGAGCAGAAACGGGATCAAAGTTTCGAATCAGGGGAAAAGGTATAATCTCTAAACCTTTCCGGAACCAGAATGCTGAAGCCGCTCCCGATGCGGCTTATTCTCGCAAAGTAAAAATCAGGCAATTCAGAATCAATGGGAATCATGGAAGTACGCAATAAAGCCGTTATACTTTTGTCAGTTATTGCCATCGCAGCCTTACTGTTGATGGCGTTTGAATGGCTCACCGATCAGACCGTTCCTGAACTGAAAGAACATGTTGTCCACTATGTTGATCAGCACATGGCGCACTCAATGTCCGGATTGCAGGAGGAGAAATGGTAACCAAACGGATGATGACCAAGCACTGGAAAATGGTCGTAGTACTGCTGTGTATCTGTGGCGCACTGATGCTGTTACGCTGGGCGGCGATGATCTGGGGGTAAAGTATTGCAAATTATCCCGCTTAAAACTGCTTAAATAAGCATCATTCCGGTCAGAGGGTTGAAACCTTCCGCTACGCGAGCCAGAATATCCTGAGTGATTTTTAAGAGCCCGTTCTCCCGTTTATGAAAATACTAAAACCTCGTCGTCCGCATGGGCGATGGACTTATTACATCATGCATGAAGACATTCTGTGGCCCTGCCCGGTTCGCTGGGAGTGGGAGAATGGCTACGGTGGCTGGCTGCCTTTTTATTACTCACCGACGCTGGAATTTGTGGCTGGCGATCCGGACAAAGCCACCAAAGTGGCGGGCAACAAGGCCCGCACGCTACATAAACTCGTCAGAATTCATGAGCACGAATGCTGATTTTCGTCTTCAGGTATGCGTTACGCGCTTTCGATTAATCCGCTGGCACGTAACACCCGACGCTTCACCGCATCCGGTAAAACGGCATTCATTCCCCCGACACATCCCAGACTGAACCAGTGACGCGCACGGGTAATGCCGGTGTAAATCAGCTCGCGCGTGAGGATCGGACTGAGATTCTCCGGCAGCAGCAGCGCGGTATGGGTAAATTCGGATCCCTGTGATTTGTGCACCGTCATGGCAAATACGGTTTCCACCGCCTGCAAACGCCCCGGCATCACCCAGCGGATATCCTGCGTACCGTCTCCGGCCAGAAACGCCACTCGCAGGGTCGGCACCACAGTACCATCGGCAAGACGATGCGGGATCTCCAGCGTGATGCCGATATCGCCGTTCATCAGACGCTGGCTGTAATCATTGCGGGTCACCAGCACCGGACGCCCCGGATACCAGCCGATCGACGCCTTAAGCAACCCTTCCTTTCGCAAGATGTCGGCGATGCGCTGATTCAGTTCTTCCACACCCCAGCGCCCGCCACGTAAGGCGCACAGCAGCTGGAACTGGCTGTAGGCCAGAAGCACTCTGGCCGCCCAGCGGTTGAAGGCTTCCGGCGGTTCATTGTCTGCCGGTCGCGCCTGGATCATCACGTTGAGATAATGTTGATAGCCGACCGGAGGCTCTACGCCTTCGCGTCTGGCCGCCGCCGGGAACTGCTTCGTGCCGCCCTTCACCACCCAGTCGCGCAGTTCAGCATCATCGTCAGTGCTCAATGTCAGTTGCGCCAGGTCAGCGTATCCATGTTTCCAGACCTGTTTCAGCGCTTTCACATCCCCGTCATTTACTGCTTCCGCTAACTGACCAATGCCGCTTTGTGCATCAAAACGGTAACTGTGGCGCAGCATCACTACAGCCTGATCCATCGCCGTACCCTGGGGATCAACCAGCGAATCCGGGACCTGTTCGCCGGTCACGCTTTGCAACCAGTCGCGGGTATGCGGCAGATAATGGCCGCCGTTGGCGCGCTGACATAACTCGCTCAGTAATGCCCCCGCCTCCACCGACGCCAGTTGATCTTTATCGCCGAGCAGGATCAGACGCGCCTGTTCTGGCAATGCCGCCAGCAATGCGGCCATCATTTCCAGATCGACCATTGACGCTTCATCAACCACCAGCACATCCAGCATCAGCGGGTTGCCCGGATGATGGCGAAAATGCCGCGTATCGGGGCGGCTGCCGAGCAGACGGTGCAGTGTCACCACATCGGTGTTGATACTTTCTCGCACCGCATTACCGTTGCCGAGCGCACTGAGATCCAGCTTCGATACCGCACCGGCAATTGATTCATTGAGTCTTGCTGCCGCCTTGCCGGTCGGCGCAGCCAGTCTGATGCGCAGTGGCTGACCATTTTCCTCCAGCGCCAGCGTCTGTAACAACGCCAGCAGACGCACCACCGTGGTGGTTTTACCGGTGCCCGGCCCGCCGGTAATAATGCTGAACGCACTGCCCGCCGCCAGCGCGCAGGCCAGTTTCTGCCAGTTGGCGATATCAGATTTCGCATCCGCCGGGAATAACGCCGTCAGCGGCGCACGCAAAGATTCCACCGGCAAAGTGTGCAGCGCACTGCGCGCCAGACGTTGTTCAATTGCCGCCCGCACATTCTGTTCGTACTGCCAGTAACGGCGCAGATACAGGCGCTGGCCGGTCAGCACCAGCGGCGAATTACCTTCGTGGTGTCCGACCAGTGTCGGGTGCACAAGCGCCGCCAGCCATTCCTGCAAACTCAGGTCGTCGAGCACGGCCGCCGGACGGATCACCGCGCCGTCAGCGTGATCGCCTTCCGGTGGCAGCGAGAGTGAGAATGCGCTGTCATCAAGCGTGGCCTGCAAATCCAGACACACATGACCGCGCCCTAACTGATAGCTGGTCAGTGCGGTCGCCAGCAACAATAACGGATGCGCGTCCGGCGCTTCTTTTGCCAGAAACGTCACCAGTGCGCGATCGAGTTCGCGCAGCCAGCCACATTCCACCCAGCTCGCCAGCAGTTGTGCGATATCTTCACGGCTGTTGATTTTCATGCGTGTTCCTCCGTGCCGCTGAACAGAGCGTCGAGTTGTTCCATTAATGCTTTGTCCGGCCGCTGAACGCAGACGCCGTTACCCGGCGCGTGGCTGCCGCGCAGGAATAAATACACCGCGCCGCCGATATGCCGGTCGTAGTCATAATCCGATATGCGGGATTTCAGCAGACGATGCAGCGCAAAAAGATACAGCGAGAACTGCAAATCGTAGCGGTGCTCGCGCATTGACTGCGTCATATTTTCCTGGTCATAACCGCTGGCATCGTCTCCGAGCCAGTTGGATTTATAATCCAGCACGTAATAACGCCCGTCATGTTCAAACACCAGATCGATAAAGCCTTTCAGCATGCCGTTGAGATCTTCCGCCAGCAGCGGCGCACGCTCCGCGCCCTCAAGCGTGTATTGCTGAACCAGCTTGTCGAGGCGAACAGTTGAAACCTTCGTCAGCGAGAACCAGAACTCCATTTCAACCTGATAAGGCGGCAGTTCCGCCAGCGTGAAGGTTTCACCGTCCGGCAGGGCTAACGGCTGCGTCAGTAACGCGGTCAGCCAGCCGGAAAGCGGTACGATCCACTTTTCCCAGCCGCGCGTATTACAACGCCGCGCAACCTGATCGGCGATTTTCGCCGGATCCTTCGCCAGTGCCGCAAACCCTTCGTCGCCCGCCCATTCCAGCAAACCGTGCAGGAAATTACCCGGCGCAGGACCGCGCGGAAACGCATACAAATTCTCACCGGTCATCGGTTGCAAAAGCCCGGGCACCGGCTCTTTGTCTTCCACAAATACTTTCTGATCTTCTAAATAGCTGTCCTGAGCTGCGCTTTCGATCTCACCACGAGGCTCCCGGTTCAGGGTCTCCGGCACCATGTAGCTGCCTGCCGGTGCGATTTGCAGGCCGGAGAAACTCGACACCCACCAGCGCGGCCCTTTATGCGTTCGCAGCGGAGGACGCGGCCCGAGTTCCGGTAACAACTGCTCACTGCGATAGATTGCGCCATCCGTAACAGGCAGCGGCCAGGCGCGAATAGTGTCTGTTTCCAGTGCCTGCAAACTGGCGGGCAGCGCATCTGCATCGATCGCGTCGCCGCCGTGGAACAGATAGCCGGAGGCGCTCTTTTCGAATTCTTTCAGCGGAGCCATGCCCAGCCACAGCGCGTAACGCGAGCGGGTCATCGCGACGTAGAACTTACGCAGGTCTTCCCCCAGACGCTCGCGATCGGCCTGCACCAGTTGTTCATCCGTCGCGCTCAGCGCCACTTCCAGTTCACCTTCTGCCGTGTGCCATTTCAGCGGTGAGTCCTGTTTTTTCACCGCGCGGAAAGCACAGGCGAAAGGCAGGAATACCAGCGGATATTCCAGCCCTTTGGACTTATGCACCGTGACCACTTTCACCAGTTCAGCATCGCTTTCGAGACGCAGTTTGCGCGCATCGCCCCCCTGATGTTCATCCTGACACTGTTCCGCCAGATAGCGGATCAGCGCGTGCTCGCCGTCGAGCTGAACGCTGGCCTGTTGTAGCAGTTCAGAAAGATGCAGCAGGTCGGTCAGCGCACGTTCGTCACCACGGCCGAGCAGACGGCGCGGCACGTCGAATTCCCACATCAGACGGCGCAGCATCGGCAGAATGCCCTGTTTGCGCCAGCAGGTACGCAGCGCCTGAAACTGCTGAACGTAGCGCTCCCACTCGTTTTCATCCTGATTGAGCCGGTCCAGCGCTTCCCAGCTCAGGTTCAGCGAAGGTGTCGCGAGGGCCGCGCGCAGTAACCGGTCGTTTTCCGGCGCAGCACAAGCCGCCAGCCAGTATTGCAATTCGCCCGCCTGCGCACTTTCAAAAATCGATTCTTTATCGGAAAGATACACACTGCGCACGCCGCGTTTCGACAGCGCAACGCGCACTGCGGTCGCTTCCCGCCCGGTGTTCACCAGCACCGCGATATCGCCGGGCATTACTGGCTTCAGCGTTTCGCCGGGCAGGCCAAAACCGGCAGAACCTTGCTGGCCGAGGCGCAGCAGGCGAACAATTTCCGTGGCGCAGCGTCGGCCATCATCTGGACATACTGGTTTTTCGGCAATACTTCCGCCTGATTCTCCGGATACCACAGCGTCAGCGCAGCGGCTTCGGCATCATCAATTACCAGCGTATCGGCGCGTCCTTTGGCTTCTACCGGCAGGAACGGCACCTGATTTTCAGCGCCGCGCCGGAACAGGAACGCGCCCTCGCCGGACTTGCGATTTTCGGCCAGTTCAAACACCTGATTCACTGACGCCACCATCGCACGGGTAGAACGGAAGTTGGTCGCCAGCGTGTAGTGGCGGCCACCGGTATCACGACGGGCGCGCAGATAAGTATAAATATCGGCACCACGAAAGGCGTAAATCGCCTGTTTCGGGTCGCCGATCAGGATCAGCCCCTGCTCCGGCGCATTTTCCGCCACGCGGTAAACGGCGTCGAAAATGCGGTATTGCAGCGGATCGGTATCCTGAAATTCGTCGATCATCGCCACCGGGAATTGCGTACGGATGATCTCCGCCAGTCGTGCGCCGTTGTCGCTGCTGAGCGCAGCGTCCAGACGGGTCAGCAAATCGTTGAAACCCATTTGCGCGCGCTTTTGCTGCTCGAGGTCAAAACGATTTTTTATCCAGCGGCAGGCATGTTGCAGTAAACCGCTGCGGGCATCCGGCAAACTTTCCAGCCGGGTTTTCAGGGTTTCCATTGCCGAAATGGCCGGATGGACGGGCGCAACGCCCTGCTTCCAGCCTTCGTCTAGGCCTGCCGGTGTCAGGCGGGTCCAGCCGGTTTTGAGATCCGGGATTATTTCGTCGCTGGTCGCCCAAGCGTGGAGTTTATCCAGCCACGGATTGAAATATCGCGCCTGAATTTTCCCATTCACCGCTTTCGCTGCTACCGCGCCTTCGAGCATTGTGCGCAGTTCCTGCGTCCATTGCGGCCAGTCTTGTTTCAGCGCAGCCAGTTCCGCCGCTTTCAGGTTATTCACCGTTTCACATACTTCGGCAGGCGTCTGATCTGAGCCTAACTCTCCGGCATATTCCAGCAGCGGCATCACGCTGCGGTGTAAGTCTTCCGGTGAGCGCCACCAGCCGCGCAACATACGGATTTCCTGCTCACCGAGCGGGAAATAGAAACTGCGCCAGTAATCGCGCACCACGTTCATCAGCAGTTCGGTCTGGTCGGTTTCCAGCGTCTGGGTAAACAGGCTGTCGCTGTCGAATGCGTGCTCGCCAAGCATGCGGTTACACCAGCCGTGAATGGTGGAAACGGCGGATTCATCCATCCATTCCGCCGCCAGTTGCAGCTTGCGGGCACAGCCCGGCCATTGCTCCGACGTATATTCCGCACGCAAATTTTGCAAAAATTCGTCGCTGTCATTTTCCGCGTCAGGATTTCCTAAAAAATACCCTGCCGCTTGCGATAAACGTGCACGGATGCGATCGCGCAGTTCTTTGGTTGCGGCATCGGTAAAGGTCACCACCAGAATTTCCGGCGGCGTCAGCGGGCGGCTGAAAGCGTTATCGCCGCCGTGTCCGAGTACCAGCCGCACATACAGCGCGGCGATGGTGAAAGTTTTGCCGGTACCCGCGCTGGCTTCAATCAGGCGGCTTCCCGTCAGCGGAAAGTTCAGCACATTCAATGCTGATGGCAGACGTTGTTCCGTCATTCCTTGTCTCCTTTCTTACTGCGGGAAAGATAATTGATCAGCGGTGCCAGTAGCACATCGGCCAGCCGGGCAAATTCACCGTCAGACCAGAGTGCGGCAAAGTCCGGCCACGCGCGGGCCAGGTACGCATTGCTGTCACGCTCACCAAATTTCATGTTGGCCGGATCGTGATTTTCGTAGCTGTCGCGGGCGGCAAGCCAGGCATCGCTGTCCGTTGCGCTGTGCGCCGTGCCCTCTTTTTTCAGCCAGACAAAGGCTGTTTTTACCGCCAGCGGCAACGGCCGCAACTGCCCGATTCTCCACGTTTCAATCAGCGTGTCCCACAGTTCGCGCGCATAAGCGATCTCCAGCGGCGGTAATTCGGCGGTGCCGTTTTTGCTGACGATAAAGGTGTGCATTGGCTGTCCGTCAAGATGCCCCGCAAGATGCGCAACCCAGTAAGGCAGCAGCCGGTCAAAGCGGTAAGCGCGATCTTTTATGATGCCGGTACTTTCCAGCACCACGCGGGCACGGCCGCCCGCAGCATTTGCCCGCAGTTCGCTCAGCCAGTCGGAGAACATCACACCACCGGTTTTATCTTCCAGCGCCTCATTCGCCAGCGGCTGAGGCCATGCATCGAGAACCTGCTGATAGCTGGCAAACAAGCTATCCATCGGTTCGGCCAGATCGTCACTCAGCACCGCAGCAAATTCGCCCGGTGCCAGCTCGCCGCGTCGTTCAATACGTTCGAGTTGCTGACGTAAAACATCCTGACGCGAAACGCCCGCTTCCAGTGCCCATTTTTGCGCGCGGATCAGCTCATCCTGCAACCGCCAGTTTTCCAGCGCATTGATGTCGAACGGCTCCTGATCTTCGCTGCCCGGATCTTCCAGCTCAAAGTAGATGTTCAGCCGCTGGCGGAAGAAACTGCGCACCGGATCCGACAGGAAATCCGACAACTGACGCAGCGTCAGTGCGCCTTCCTGTTCCACCGGTTGCAGCGGTTGCGCTGCCACGGCAGCGGCTTCCGCTTCCAGCCCGGCGCGCCATTCGTGGGCATAACTAAACAGCGGGCTGCCCTGACTGAAATAGTCGCGGTTGAACGGTTGCAGACGATGTTCGGTGGTCAGGGCGTGCAGTAAATCTTCGCCACTTTGTGCTTTCCAGCCTGCCGCCAGATGGTCGCGCAACTGCGCCACCAGCACCGAAGGCGGGCGCTCGGTGTTGTCATGAATGCTGCGCCCCACCCAGCTAATGTGTAAGCGTTCACGCGCAGAAAGCAGGGCTTCGAGGAACAGATAACGGTCATCTTCACGGCGTGAACGGTCGCCCGGGCGGTAATCGCGCCCCATGAGGTCGAAATCCATCGGCACGCGGTTACGCGGATAATCACCGTCGTTCATCCCCAGCAGATGCACGTGGCGGAAAGGAATGGCACGCATCGGCATCAGCGTGGCGAACGTCACCGCGCCGCCGAAAAACGGCTGGGTCAGACCCGACTGGTCGAACTGCGCCAGCCAGTGATCGCGAACCACCGACAGCGGCAGTTCGGCCTGTAAATCTACGCTTTCACAGGCTTCGAGCCAGATTTCCAGCTCACCGTGCAGACGCACTAAAATAAAGCCATCTTCACCGTCATCCTCGCTAAAGTATTGAGAAAGGATATGACGCAGACGCCTGCCCCACTCCTGCGGAGGCGCAGGTTCACGTAGCTGACGCCAGGTGTCATCCAGGCAGTTCAGCAGATGTGACAGCGGGCCAATCAGTGCCGCATCCAGCCCGCCGATTTCATCCAGCGGCTCGATGTTTTTCCAGGCTTCGCCGCTGCCCACCGCATAGCCCAGCAACATGCGTTGCAGACCAAAGAACCAGCTGTTTTGCTCCGGTGATAACGGCAGTTCGAGGCTCTGGCGCTGCTCGGCATGCAGCCCCCAGCGCACGTTGGCGGCTCTGATCCAGCGGTGCAGCAGCGGCAGTTGTTCTTCTTCAATCCCGAAACACTGACGCACCGACGGCACATCGAGTAAATCCAGCAAATCACTGACCGCAAAACGCGACTGTGGCAGTTCCAGCAAACTTTCCAGCGCACCGAGTAACGGATTATTCTGGCGCGGTCCCTGATCGGCAACGGTGAACGGGATATAACGCGGATCACTGCGCTCCATCAGGCCAAACACCGCCTGAATGTGCGGCGCATAACCGTTGATATCCGGCACCATCACGATAATGTCGCGCGCTTTCAGCGTCGGATCTGCGGCCAGCGCCGCCAGCAGGCGGTCATGCAGCACTTCCACTTCGCGCTGGGCGCTGTGGGTAATAAAGAAACGCAGGGAATCGTCATGCTGAACGTCAGCGGCAGGCCATTCATCGATGGTTTCAGCCAGCGGGCGCAGCTGCAAAATGTCTTCCTGCAACTGATGCAACAGGGTATCGGTGCCGTTTGAGGTAAAGAGGTCGATGCGCGGGATCACCGGCGCCAGTTGCGCCGCATAGGATTCGTGGTTGTCGTATTCATTCAGCAGACCGATATAGTCACGCCCCTGCTTGCCCCATGCCGCCAGCAACGGATGCGCATGCTGATGGAGCTCATCTTCGGCAATGACCTGCGGCATGCCCGGCTTACGCAACTGACGTATCCGCTCTGCGCGCAGCAAATCTTTATCAGCAATGATATCGCTCCAGTCGTGCTCGCACGGGTTATGCACACACATAAAGATGTGTGTCCAGCGTCCCAGCACGGCCAGCACTTCAAGGGATTGTTGCGGTAACGAGGAGATGCCAAAAACCACCAGCCGCGCCGGTAAACCGGCCGGGCGCTGGTCTTCAGGAATAGTTTGCGCATAGTGCAGGAAACGCTGATGCAGCGCCGCACGGCTGGTGTTGCGCTCGTTTTCAGGTACATCCGCCAGCAGCGCGCGCCACAGTTGCGGCTGCCACAGCAGGTTTTCCGGCAAGGGCTCGCTGCCTTTACGGCTGGTGCGCAGAACGTCCAGACCGTTGCCCCAGTCTTCCAGCCAGTCAGCACGGTAAACCTGATACTGATCGAATAAATCCGCCAGACGCTGCGCCAGCTGATGCAATTTACGCATATCGCCGTCATCTTTTAAGAAACGGGCCAGCGGCGCAAAAACGGGTTCGGCAAGCAGTTCGGGTAACAGGCGGATCAGGCGCCAGGTCAGCAGCGGACGGTCAAAAGGCGACGATTCCGGCACCTGTTCTTTGCCGAGCACCGCGCGGTACACCTGCCAGAAAAAACGTGCCGGAAGTTTGATATCCAGCGCCGCCGCAATTCCGCAGCCACCGTCGGCCACATCACGCGCCAGCGCCAGTTTCAGCCACTGGTTGATGCCGTTGCTCTGCACCAGAATCACTTCATTTTCCAGCGGCGACAGCGGATGCGCTGCCATCCACGAGACCAGCACGTCCCTCAGCGTTTCTGAGTGATTTCCGTGTAATACCATCAAACCTGAATTCACGCCCGCATCCCTTTTTTCGCCTGTCAGGGTTGAGATTTTGCGTTGATTTGGAAAGGATTGAAAGGACAGAAAAGAAAAGAGGCAGGGCTTGCGGCCTGCCTCGTAGCAAAATGTAACGCGCTGAAAATTACCCGCGCGTTTTACGAGCTTCTTTCCAGAGATATTTTAGGATCACTGAATGCTGTAGCGCTCAAGCCAGTGCGCGTAAGGCGCAGGCAGAACCCATGAAGGATTGTCCTCGCCCAGTTCTTTCGCCAGCGCATACGGATAATGCGGGTTGGCGAGCATGGCGCGGCCAATCATCACCAGATCCATATCTTGTTCGCTGATACAACGTTCGGCCACGTCTGCCGACGCAACGCCCCATGAACTCGCCACCGGCAAGCCGGCTTCAGCACGCACGCGGCGCGACACTGGTGCCAGGAAACCGGCTCCCCATGGGATCTGTGCTTCCCAGGTCGAGAAACCGACGCTGACGTTGAGCATATCCAGCCCTTTCTCACGCAGAATACAGGTCAGTTCGATAGATTCCGCCAGCGTTTCTTCATCGCGGCCATCGTATTCGATCACGCCAAAACGCGCGGTAATCGGCAGGTTTTTTGGCCAGACGGCGTTAACGGCGTCGAAAGTTTCAATCAGGAAACGGCTGCGACCGGCAAAATCACCGCCGTATTCGTCGGTGCGGGTGTTGGAATGCACGGAGAAGAAGCTTTGCGCCAGATAGCCGTGGGCAAAGTGCAGCTCCAGCCATTCAAAACCGGCATCGCGCGCGCGTTTCGCGGCAGCGACAAAATCGGCCATCACGCGCTGGATATCGGCTTTGGTCATTTCTTTCGGCACTTTCGGCAGGTGTTTGCCGAATGCGACTGCGGATGGCGCAATGGTTGCCCAGCCACGCGGATCGCCTTCAGCAATATGATCGTCCCCTTCCCAGGGCAGATTGGCGCTGGCTTTACGGCCTGCGTGACCGATCTGGATCCCCGGTACTGCGCCTGCGGCTTTGATGGCTTTGGCAATCTTCGCCAGTTCAGCAGCCTGTTCATCGTTCCAGATCCCGAGACATCCCGGGGTGATACGCCCTTCCGGCGAAACCGCCGTCGCTTCGACAATCACCAGGCTCGCGCCGCCGCGTGCCAGCGTGGCGTAATGCACCTGATGCCAGTCATTCGGCACGCCATCAGTGGCGGAATACTGGCACATAGGCGGAACGGCAATGCGGTTTTTTAAGGTGACGTCTTTCAACGTAAACGGCGTAAATAGTGCAGACATAAAATTTCCTCGGTGGATTGGCACATTAAGCACACAGAGTGCTGCCAAAGAGCTATAAGCAGAAGTGTAGAAATATTATAGTGCGTATCAATTTTCGTTATAACTCAATCGGTGCCCCGCCGCCCGTCAGTGGCTGAGACAACAACTGGCGCAGGTCTGTAGCGGGCAGTAATATCCGATTTCTGAAACGTCGATAAAATCCTCTTAAAAGGGTCGTACCATGGAAAAATTACCTGCCATCACCATCACCTATTGTTCTCAATGCAACTGGATGCTGCGCGCCTCCTGGATGGCGCAGGAATTGCTGAATTCGTTCAGTACCGATCTGGCGTCGGTAACGCTTGTCCCCGGCACCGGTGGCATTTACGAAATCAAAGTCGATGACGAGATTATCTGGGAACGCAAACGCGATGGCGGTTTCCCGGACGCCGCACTGCTTAAACAGCGTGTGCGCGATATTTGTTTCCCGGAACGTTCACTGGGGCATGTGGATAAGAAGAAGGCCATAAAATAACCCACAACAGGAAACCACGGACGAAGCTACCTGTAGCTGCTTTTTTGTGACGGGTCTCAAGTTTTTCCCTTCCCTGCCGATAACTAAAACTTAAGATTCCTTCCAGGGAAATGCTCATGCTTAAGACCATCCGTTCGCGCATTATCACGGCCTGTATCGTCATCGTGGCCTGTTCGCTGATTATCAATACCTTCCTGAGTTATACCGTTGCCAACAAGTACAACAGTCAGGCGAGAGACAGCACACTTAACGCGCTGACGGCCAGCCACACGCGAGGGATCAGCGATTGGGTAAGCTCGAAAACAGGGATGATCGTTTCACTGCAACAGATCGCGATGTCAGAAGATCCGATCCCGGTTCTCAAACAGATCGCCAGTGCAGGTGGGTTTACCAACGTGTATGTCGGTTATGCAAACCGCAGCGCGAAGTTCTCCGATCCGACCGGGGTGCCTGCGGATTACGATCCGACCGGCCGCCCGTGGTACAAGCAGGCTGAAGCCGCCGGACATCCGGTGGCCACACCGCCTTATATTGATGCCGGTAGCGGGAAACTGGTGGTCACTTTCGCCGTACCGGTGATGGAAGCAGGCACGCTGAAAGCGGTTGTGGCGGGCGATGTCTCGATGGACAGCGTCGTGAGCAACGTTAATACCATTCATCCGACGCCGGGCAGTTTCGGCATGCTGGTGGATAAATCCGGTGTGATCATCGCGCATCCGGATACCAGCCTGGCACTGAAGCCGTTTACCGCACTGGCGGAAGGGGTGAATTTGCAGGATGTGTTTGCCGCCAATGCACCGGTGGATATCCGTCTGAACGGTGCGGTCAAGCGCGTCCGTGCGATGCCGGTAGCAGGCACGGAATGGTTCACGCTGGTGGCGCAGGATAAGAAAGAGTCCACTGCGGGTATGCGATCCCTGCTGACCTCGTCGGTGATTACGCTGATTGTGATCGTGCTGATTTCAGCCGTCGTCATCGGGCTGATTATCAGCAAATCGTTCCACCGCCTGTCGGTGGTGCGCGATACGCTCAATGCGATCAGTTCCGGTGAGGATGATCTGACGCAGCGCCTGCCGGCTGACGGACATGATGAAGTGACGCAAATCGCGCACGCCTTCAACACCTTCGTTGATAAGCTCAGCAAAGTGATGTCTGAAATCCGCACCACCAGTGAATCCGTTAAAATCGCGGCCGATGAAATCGCCGCAGGGAATAACGATTTGTCCGGTCGTACAGACTCTGCCGCGGCCAGCCTGCAACAAACCGCCGCATCCCTTGAGCAGATCACGGCGACGGTTTCCCAGTCGGCCAGTTCGGCGAAACAAGCATCCGAAACCGCCAAATCCGCTTCTGCGGCGGCCATACGCGGTGACGAAGTGGTGACTAAAGTCATTAAAACGATGGAAAGCATCGAAACCGCGTCATCGAAAATCGGAGACATTACCAGTGTGATCGACGGTATTGCCTTCCAGACCAATATCCTGGCGCTGAACGCCGCAGTCGAAGCCGCGCGCGCAGGTGAACAGGGGCGCGGTTTTGCGGTCGTCGCCAGCGAAGTGCGCAGCCTCGCACAACGCAGTGCGCAGGCGGCGAAAGAGATCAAAGTGCTTATCGAATCAACGGTGAGCAGCGTGGCGTCCGGCTCAGCGCAGGTGCGCCTCGCCAGCGACAGCATGAGCGAAATCGTCAGCAACGTGTCGAACGTCAGCAGTGTCATGCTGGAAATCACCCATGCATCTGAAGAGCAGATGCTGAGTATTAACGAAATCAACCGTGCCATTACCCAGCTCGACGGCATGGTGCAGCAGAACGCAGCGATGGTTCAGGAATCCACGGGGGCGGCGTCGGCGTTGCAGGAACAAGCCACCGGTCTGGCGGTTGCCGTCGGGCATTTCCGGGTCTGATCGCGCCGCCTGAGTAAGATGTTCATCACAGCGCCCGGACTTTATCCTCCGGGCGTTTTTTGCTTTACTTCACCGCCTCCTCACGTATTTTCCGCCGACCTCAGATTTTGTAATGTCTGTTTTATGCTAGGATTTAGACAAGAATATATAAAAACAGCATGTCACCTTTGAGGAGCAATGAATGAAGTATCCCGTTAACTTTCGATGGGCTCAAAAACATGAGGATTATTGTTTACGCCATAAGATCCATCTTAAATTCCCGGAAATAGTGAAAGGAATATATAAAAAGAGAAATATATTCCTTTTTAAAAAAGGGGAGAGAATAAAATTTACCGAGGATGTTTGGGTTGAAGAGTACGCCTCAATGCCACGAAAAAGTTTCTGTTCAATGGGCGCGTATTCTTACGCGTGCAGTAAATTACCCAATAACCTCAAAACTGGCAGATTTTGCAGCCTGGCAGCAGGAGTGCGGGTTATGGGGCCGCAACATCCCATACACCGGTTTACGACCAGTCCGCTGACGTATCATGATTTCTTCCCCAAAGTGGCGCAGGAACAATTCGGAGAAACGCTGAATATTGCCGGGTTCGACTATATGCCGGAGGCGACGGTATTAGGTCATGATGTTTGGGTGGGCGAACACGCCGTATTAAAAGGCGGCATCACTGTCGGCAATGGCGCAATTATTGCCGCCAATGCCGTCGTCACGTCTGATGTTCCTCCGTACGCGATTGTCGCGGGTATTCCGGCCAGAGTGATTAAATACCGGTTTGAGAAAAGTATTATTAATCGTTTACAATCTATTCAATGGTGGAATTATAAAATTACTGATTTACCCGACTTCGCAGCGGCTGATGATATTGTAAAATTCGCCGATGAGATGGAAGATAAAATACGCCGGAAGGTCATCAGCGAACATCACTATAAAGTGGTGAATATTGCGCAAGAGCTGGCAGAAATATAAAAAACCAGACCGGACAATGCGTAACGCCTCTGTTGTCCGGTCCGGAATGCCATGAAAAATGCGATCAGACTTTCAGCTCGCGCTCCACCAGCGTGGTCAGCACACCGATGCCGAGCGGAATAATGTCGTCATTAAAGTCGTAGCGCGGGCTATGCAGTGAGTCAGAAGGTGTGGCGCCATCGGCACCCAGCCAGAAATAGGCTCCCGGACACGCTTGCAGCAGATAAGCAAAATCTTCTGCAGCCATCGACGGCGCATTATTGAAATGCACTTTCTGAATACCCGGCGTGTTTTTCGCCGCGTCGCGCACAATCTCTGCCTGCGCTGCATGGTTCTGCGTGACCGGATAACCCAATTCCCAGCGCACTTCCCCTTTCACACCGTACGGTAACGGCACCGCATTGACGTATTCTTCAATCAGCCGCCAGCAGGTCTCACGGGTTTTGTTGCTCAGGCAACGCAGCGTGCCCGACATGTGCAGCGTTTCAGGAATGACGTTAATGGCTTCGCCCGCATGAAGTTGCGTCAGGCTGATCACCGTTTGTTCCAGCGGCGACAGGCGGCGCGAAATCAGGCTTTGCAATGACAAAATCAGCTGCGCGCCAGCCACCACGGGATCCGCACCCCGTTCCGGCATCGCCGCGTGACAACCTTTGCCGGTCAGGGTGATATAGAAGTTATCCTGCGACGCCATCATCGGCCCCTCGCTGACCGCCACCTCGCCAACCGGCAGTCCCGGCCAGTTATGCAGCGCGTAAACCGCCTGCATCGGAAAACGGTCAAACAGCCCTTCTTTCACCATCATTTCGCCACCGCCTAAGTTTTCTTCAGCAGGCTGAAAGATGAAATGGACAGTGCCGCGAAAATGACGGTTCTCACTCAGATGTTTTGCCGCGCCCAGCAAAATGGATGTATGGCCATCGTGCCCGCAGGCATGCATCAGGCCCGGGTTTTGTGACTGGTGCTCGAATTCATTCAGTTCTTGAATGGGTAATGCGTCGATATCTGCACGCAGTCCGATTGAAGGGCCTTCGCCGTTTCGCAGTGTGGCAATAACGCCGGTTTCGGCAATGCCCGTATACACTTCAAGACCAAAAGACAGTAGCAGTTCACTGATTATTTTTGCGGTGCCATGCTCATTCAGACCCAGTTCAGGTCGCCTGTGAAAGTCGCGACGCCACTGCTTCGCCTGCTCGATAATCTGTCCGGAAATGACCGCCATAAACCCTCTGTGCTGTTCTGAATTCAACACGGTGAAATGCTCTCACCGGCACGTTACTGCTCCAAAGTATCACATCCCGCAGTGAACCGATAAACGGGAAATCGGCTTCCTTTGCCCTTTATCGTGAGTGAGATTTCGGCGGTGAGCACACTTTCGGAATTTACCCAATATTGGCTGAACCCTTCACTATTGCCTGAATGAAAAACCCGCGCCGGATCGGTGTTTTTCCCGCCATTACATCCTTTGGAAAAGACTAAGTCCGCAAACAGGTAAAAGAGAAAAGCGCAGGTCGTCGTAAATTTTACAAAGGACTGGTGATACGCACGGGGTTATTTTCAGCCTGCGTGAAGCGGATTTAGTTATGATCCCGACGGTATAACTCCCATTCGTCGATACCGCGTCCATCAGGGAATACGCAGTCTGCACGAACGCCGTGTGGTGTTTGCACACTCACCGATCTCCCGCCTCTTTCATGGCAATATACCGCAGCCGGATTTGCCATCCCGCTCTGGTGTCTTTCTGGTTTATGGTGATAACCCGCGCAACCTGCCAGCGCTGAGACCATGATAATGAGGAAGAACTTTTTCATTCTGCACCTTCGTGATGAGAGTAAAAACGACGGGGAATTCTATTCCCCGTCGCTTTCCGTGACCTACTCCCATATTCTTAAAAAGCTTCTTCTTTTTACTTCGTTTATCAGGCGTTAAACTTTCAGGAAAGGGCCACGGCATCAGCTCCGCCGGGACGTTTTGCCAGAACAACTTAAAAAAAGCTTTTCTACTCACACAACCGGCAAAAATTTATGGCTACTATTATTCAGGTCGTGAATGGCTTCATCAATCAGGAAGGGGAATATGGAAAAGTACCAAAACCGGGGGGGCAATTCGGGTATCGTCGCTTTCACGACTACGGAAGATTCAATTACCGTGAAGTTCAAAGATGGCTGGCATTACATCTATAATTCCATCCGGCCAGGGGTGACAGACGTTGACCATATGATCGCCATGGCGAAAGCTGGCAGCGGATTGCATGGTTATATCAACCGAAAGATCCGCAATAATCACTTCCATAAATACCGCTAATCGCAGACACGAAAAAGGCGGCAACCGCCGCCTCTTCTGCTTACTGCTTGTTACTGCTCAGCTTATTTGTACATTTCTGCTGTACCGTAAAGCTGGTTATTACCGGATGCACCGATAATACGGTATGAACTTGCACCCGCCTGGGTGGCTTTTGCATTCAATTCTGATTGCAGGCCTGACAGTGAACCGGTGGTTGATGCACCGACTACACCAATGGATTGCTGACCTGCCGGCGCTGACTGCACTTCAGTCGCTGCCAGGGTTGAGAAAGAAGCTGTTGCCAGTGTCAGAGCGGCGATAGTCATTGCGATAGTTTTCATGAGGTTAATTCCTGTTCTTCGAATTTTGATTGGGAAACCTTTTGCAGGTGCCCCGGTTTAAGGTCAACGTTACTTATTAATTAACGTTCGATAAGTAAATACTAAGCGTCGCCGGGAGGTTGTGCAAGCAATTTATTTAACGATCATTAACTAATTGTGCGATCGCTTCGGGCGACGTCTGCCGCTGTTCATCGGTTTGGGGTTATTTGCTATAGGCGAGGATTGTTATTTCCGCCAGATGACCCCGAATACAGGGCCGTTCGATCCCTAAAGAGACAGGTAAAAGGATTAATTATTGGGAAATTAATCAGTTAAATTAACCGCCTCCGTTAATTAGTCCACCCATGTGTCAGCAATATCCGCTCCCGGCAAAAAAGCTGCCGAGGCTACGAGCAGGGGCGGCTATCAGTGAATAACGCTCACGAGGCCAAAGGATCGCCAGTAAAAAAAGGAAGTTCTTACCGGATTAAAAAATAAACTTGAAATTGTTTTCAGGATCCTCTCAGACTGGATATATTCTTTTAAATATCACCTTTTCTATGTGGAGCACGAAATGCTGAATTACTTTTTTTTTCAAAAGGGTAAGCAAATTGTTGTACTGGAAAGCTCGGACGTGGGCAAAGCTTCTCAGCTGATTGAACATGGCTACGAAAAACAGTTTGAAGAGATCAGTGCCACAAATGAAAAAAATGCGCTTGCACGCTTTGCTGACATTCGCCGAAATAACCAGATAGATCACGATGACTTCCTGGCAGGCGCCGGGTCTATGCCCCTTATAGATGGATTAACGGCCATTGCTACCTATCTTGTTAGCAAAAAGTAGCTCAGCTACGGACGGCTGAGAGTGAACCGTCGAAAAAACACACCCGCAATATGGCGGGTGATTATGTCCGCTGCTGGCACAAAGCCGAGCATCAGATCCCCTCAAATTAATGAATAAATCTAATAAACCCTAGCTAATTACCCCCTCTAATTGAATAAATCACTTTGCGTTATCCTTTTTCTACACAACAGCTGAAGGATTACGTCATGCAAACTGTAAATCTGAACAACGGTATTGAAATGCCCCTGCTGGGCTTTGGTGTGTTTCAGATGACTGATGCCGCTGAATGCGAAAGAGCCGTTATTGATGCCATTGATACGGGATACCGCCTGATCGATACCGCTGCTTCTTACCAGAATGAAACCCAAGTCGGGAACGCTCTGAAACAGACCGGTATCGCACGTCGCGAACTCTTTGTAACGACCAAACTGTGGCTGCAGGATACCCATTACGAAGGAGCTAAAGCCCAGTTCGAACGCTCCCTGAATCGGCTGCAACTTGATTACGTTGACCTGTACCTGATTCACCAGCCTTACGGTGATGTTCATGGTGCCTGGCGTGCCATGGAAGAATTGCATGAGGCAGGCAAAATTCGCGCCATTGGCGTCAGCAACTTCCATCCAGACCGACTGGCCGACCTTATCGCCTTCAACAAGGTTGCCCCTGCGGTAAACCAGATTGAAGTTAACCCCTTCAACCAGCAGTTGCATGCCGTTCCATGGAATCAAAGCCGTGGCATTCAGCCAGAAGCCTGGGCACCGTTTGCTGAGGGTAAAAATGGCCTGTTCCAGCATCCCGTGTTAACGGCAATTGGTCAGAAGTACGGCAAAAGCGTGGGCCAGGTTGTCCTGCGGTGGATCTTCCAGCGAGGCATCGTTTCTCTGGCCAAATCGGTGCGAAAAGAACGTATGGAAGAGAACATCAGCATCCTCGATTTTGAACTTAGTCCTGAGGATATGTTGCAGATTGCCGCCCTTGATACCGCAACCAGCGCCTTCTTCTCTCACCGCGACCCGGCGAGGGTGGAATGGCTGACTGGTCGCAAACTTGACGTTTAAACCGCGATAAAAGAGGTATTCATTCAATGCAAAAACGTTATCTGGGTAAATCCGGACTCGAAGTCTCCGCTCTTGGACTCGGTTGCATGGGGCTCAGTCACGGCTACGGCCCGGCGACAGATACCCGTCAGGCTATCGAACTCATTCGTGCTGCGGTTGAACGTGGCGTCACGTTCTTCGATACCGCCGAAGTGTATGGCCCATTTCTGAATGAAGAGGTTGTCGGCGAAGCCTTAAAACCTTTTCGCGATCGCGTCGTTATCGCCACCAAATTTGGTTTTACTTTTGGCGACGACAACAAGCAGCAGATAACCCAGGCGCTTGAAACGATTAAAATCGTCGGCGAACGTTACTCTCCTGAGCATCAGGCTCGCACAGGCCGTTAATACCCGGGCGGGTCCGCAGCGAATTGCGGACCCGTTATTCCGAGTAGCGAAGTGCATCGATCATCAGCGCAAAAGCAGGCGGATGCTGCTTACGGCTCGGGTAGTAAAGATAATATCCGGGGAAAGACGGACACCAGTCCTGCAGAACCTGAATAAGCTCTCCTGACTTTATATAATCCAGCACCCTGTCTTCAGGTATACAGGCGATGCCAAAACCGGATAAAGCCGCATCAATCCTTTCCGCCTGCAGATTAAACGTTACCTGCCCCTCAACCCTGACCCGTAACGGTTTCCCTTCCCTCTCAAACTCCCAGTGGTAAAGTCCACCGGCAGTGGGCAGACGCATATTGATGCACCGATGATTTTGTAGCTCGTGAGGCGTTTCAGGCGCGGGGTTAGCAGCAAAATATGACGGTGCGCCAACGACTGCCATTCGCATGTCCGGCCCAATTCTCACCGCGATCATGTCCTTATCCACGCTTTCGCCCAGACGGATCCCGGCGTCAAAACGCCCCTCAACAATATTGACAAAGCCGTTATCTACCACCAGCTCGAGATTAATTTCCGGGTATTCCCTGAGGAAGGGTTTTAGCTTCGGCCACACCAGATTTCGCGCGGCATGCTCCCCGGCAGATAAACGGATATTACCGGAGGCGGTGCCGTTCAGTTGAACAAGCGATTCCAGCTCCTGCTCGAGATCAGCAATACGGGGCTCAAGGCAGGCAATAATTCTCTCACCCGCTTCTGTGGGGGCAACACTTCGGGTAGTTCGCGTCAGAAGACGGATGTTCAGCCTTTCTTCCAGCGCTTTCATCGCGTGGCTGAGTGCTGACTGAGAAACACCGAGTTTGCCCGCGGCTTTGGTAAAACTTCGCTCTCTTGCTACCATCAGAAAGATTTGGAGTTCGTTGAAGTTTTCTTTAAGCATTAGCGGTTTCCTTATTGAAGCATTCCCCCCATAGTTCACTCATGAAGGGTATTCATAAACACAATCATTTTAGCCCCGTTACTGACAATAATGATAATTGATGTTGTATCGGCATCGGAAATAAGTCTGAATTATCAGCAGGTTTATCAGGAAAGGACTCGTTAACGGCCAGGTGGCATCCCACAATAACTACAAAACTGACGATGGAAATGAAATGGCGAGATGTGAGCCACTTCACTGAGTTTATCCAGTAATAATGTGTCGCGATCTCAAAAACGCCATGAATTCTATGCCGCTGACAAATAAACGGAGACAACACGTTGAGAACCGTCGAAATACTGCAATACACATTACACAAAGGCACCGGGGCCACGTTTCACGCCATCATGCAGGAAATCAGTGTTCCCCTGCACCAATGCCACGGGATCGACGTTGTTTCGTTCGGAAACTCGCTGCATGACCCGGATTGCTACTATCTGATCCGTGCCTTTGATAGCCCTGAAAGCATGGCTACGGCTCTTGATGCCTTTTATGCAAGCGCTGACTGGCGCAACGGTCCACGCGAAAACATCATTCGTAGTATCGAAACCAGCATTAAAACAGTGATGAAACTGACGCCGGAAAGCGTGGAAGGGCTACGAGGGTAAGTGCAGGTTATCGGAATATAACGTAGTAGTAATAAATCACAGGCGACAGAGATATGATCTGCCGCCTGAATATTCATTATTTTTTAGACGGCATCTGATCCGCCTCAAACTTTCCTTTTTTCGAACGCCGCTTAAAGTCACTGTATAACTCAACATCCAAAAACCTCACCAGCGGTTTACTCAGATAAATATAAATCGGCGGCATGCCGTGCGGCAGATTAACCAGGATGTAATCATCGAATGATTGTTCATCCGGGATCGGCAGTGAGGTTGAGGTGCTGCCCATTTCTTCCGCGCCGGGTAACGGTAATACTGTGCTAAGAGTAGGGCTTTATACCGTTAGCTTTTTGTGGCTACTGTATTATTTTACCTTGTTTAAAAGCCTCCTTAGCTTCATTCAAACTCATTTTGTTCGCTCCACCACGCCTGTCAGGATTTTTAGACTGAAAAGGGTCATCTTCCCAATTACAGGTGGGACAGATGTCATGCTCACCCAAAGCTTCGAATACCTTTTCACCACAGCATGGGCAAGGATAGTCATCAGTCATTGTCTTCACCTGCAGACATCTGAATAACGTAATTATCAGTATCAAATATTGTTTCAAATAGTATACCGAGGGATGCAGCTTGCACCTTATTCACGTTAAACACCGCAACACCATTGATGAAATCCATTTTATCCTCTTCATCCCAACCCATTATTTTTGAAATAGGGTCCAGTTTTTTTTTCGGGATGTTTACCTCTAAAATCAAGTCTTCTGTTTGCTTATCAAACAAATCAATCGTGTAAATAATCATTATTTTTCTACCTTTCTTGCTGGATCTGCAGGTTTCGTTTGTTTGCCGGTTACGGGATCAAATTCACCTAAATGATTACGCCCGCTTTTATCATAAACTTCGACAGTTCCATGTTGAGAATCCCATTCGTAGATCGTCTTTTTTGAGTCTTTCCAACGATACCGGAACTTTCCTCCGCCCTTGATTAGGGTCTTACTTACTGCTTTCTTAGCATCAGGAAATGCTGGCAATGGAGGATTTCCTTTTGGTGCCACATGGTATTTGTGGTCATTACTCAGATAAATATAAATCGGCGGCATGCCGTGCGGCAGATTGACCAGGATGTAATCATCAAATGATTGTTCATCCGGGATCGGTAGCGAGGTTGAGGTGCTGCCCATTTCTTCCGCGCCGGGTAACGGTAATACGGTGATGGTCGAAGGTAAATACGGCTCATCACGATTACCGGTATTGCCTGGCGCTTTAAACTCAAGCTCGTCGGGCGTCCAGATGATAGTGGGCTTTTCCGCGCCATCCGCCCAGAACTCATAGTTACCCGTGAATATGTTCCGCCGCATGGCGCGTACACGAACCTGATCCAGACCGCTGTCAGCGCCGGTGTGATAAGCCACGGGAATTAACCGGCCATATTTATCCTTCACCCACTGAAAACGGATCCGCGTCGGGGCGGACTTTCCGGCCAGCGCCGCAAGCTGGCTGTCGCTTAAAATATCCTCTTCACCGGCGTTCAGCTTGTTCGAGTAAAACGTC
The DNA here is from genome assembly GCF_003263525.1 of Rahnella sp. NRRL B-41462. Lineage (NCBI taxonomy): Bacteria > Pseudomonadati > Pseudomonadota > Gammaproteobacteria > Enterobacterales > Yersiniaceae > Rahnella > Rahnella sp. NRRL B-41462. Next base: position 112,087 of record NZ_JYDF01000009.1, read on the forward strand.
CCGATAACACCGACGGTGACCGGATTCACGAACAGGCTGCCGAGGCGGATCGACGTCACCCCGCGCAGTGCACTCATGCCCGACGCAATGAGCTCAGCGCCACCGCCCGTTGCTACGGGTATTGCCAGCGGCATACCAGACTGAGCGGGTGCATCAGCCTTCGCGCCAAATATCTTTTTGTACCAGGGCTTTTTATCACCGGCTGGCTTCTTGCGCTTCGTCGCCTGCGCGTGCTGCTCAACTTCGGGCTTTATGCCTGCGACCGGCGTCGGCACCCCGTAAGACAATCGCCCGAAGTTATGATGCTGCTCCTCGCAGGTTCGTGCTTCGGTATTCCCTGCGCCACATTCAGCCGATTTTGCAAACACCGGCATCGAACGTCTGGCCTGTTCTGCCGCTTCTTTCTCAGCCTGAACCAGCAATACCGCGGCACGCTCTGCTTCCCACTTTTCACGCGCCAGTTCGGCAGGTGATTTACCTCTCCCCATCCACTGTCCGGCTGGCGCGATAACCCGGTTCGTCCCCGGCGGGCAACCACATAAAACATCCGAACCGTCCACGGCAGAAGCGAGGCCGTCATAGGTGGAATGCGGTTCTCCGCTGGTGATTTTTCCGCGACGACCGCATTTCGGGCAGTCGGTCGTAGCATCACCGATGCGGATCACGCCAAGCCCGTGTTCCGTCGCATTGGGCAGAGAGGTCAGGCACACCGCGCCTGTCGTGGTTTTGTCGCCGTGCAGCGCCTGCCCGCGACCATAACAATTTGAGCGATACCCCATCCGTTACGCGCCGGTAACGGCAAGAAAATCTACTGCCATCGGGACATCTTTTCGGGCAACCAGGTAGCAACTGCCCTGCGGCGTACTGATAATTTTATCGCCGTTATCCAGCATGCTGCCGACTAAGGCAAATCCACGATTCCCCTCACAAAACTGCTGGCCTGCGCTGGTGGTAATCTTTGCCGTGCTGCCATCGGCATAAGTGACTTCATCCTGCTCAAGGGCAAACGCCGCTTCAGTGCCATTCTCAAGGGTGACTTTACCCGTACTGCTGGCTTTGGTGACTTTGCCACCGCGGGCAGTCAGGCTGCCTGGAACTGCCAGCCGGTAAATCGCAATAACAGGATGCTGACGGGCAAACGCTGCCTGTTCCTCAACAACTGCCCTCGCGCTTTCATCCATTTCAGCCAGTTGTTCAGCCGTGAAAGGTGGGGTATTGATGACATCCAGTAATTCCTGATTCAGTTCATTAGTGAATTGCATTTCCATATTTATTTTCCGTCCATTGAGGTGAGTTTCGCCGGTATGATAATCAGCTAAAATAAACACCCACAACGAACAATAAATATAAAACCATAAACCTTGAGCTAAATCATAAGATATAAGTCATTTAAGTTATTCGAGTTATTCGAGTTATTCGAGTTATTCGAGTTATTTATACAAACAGATAATACGAATACTCATATTAATTATTATTGAAAAATGATTCATATAAAATATTTATAGCACAAACAGTCTCATAAATTATTTCAAACAAGATAAATTCAAAGTCAAAATTCAGCCATCGCAGAAAATAACACATAATAATTAATGGATATAGAATGAAAATTGTCGTCATTATTTTATCATTTGCCCTCTTTTCTGGTACTCCTGATGCAAAAAAACTGTACCGAACGTGATGCAGAAGCAGCAGATATTGCAGTGGACAATCTCGATTCATGGGATGCCCTACATAAAAACTACATCGCTTACGCACAATGTGACGATGGCAGTATCGCTGAAGGAAATTCAGACGCGATGGCGCGGCTACTTGTCGATAAATGGCCGCAAATCGCTAAGCTGCAATCTCTGATAAATCGCGATTCAGGATTTGAAAAATATATTATGAGGCATATTGATGCGACGCTGGATGCGGATGACGCAGATACCAGTCAGCTTCTAAACAACGTTTTCCCGACAGAAGCCCGCCACTGTTTAATTTCGGTAACTACACTCTCTGGCGTGACTGGGTTATCACCTTCAGGATAAAAAATTAAATCAGTCCCTGAAGGATGCCCGGTAACCCGACTGAAATTTTCCAGTAAACTGTCCTGATATGACTCGCTGCCATGCACGTCGAAAATATCTTTCACCAGCGCAACAAATTCGGCTTCCGAGTACTCTTCAAACTTATCTTTGAGCTGCATGTTTTTCCTTTATCTGTATTCAGGTGGAACCTGAGAGTCATTCGTTATCCAAAACAGCCCTAACCCGCGCTTTAAGTTCATCAGCATCAAACTCATCCTTGTCACGATCATCATCAGGATTGAATTGGTCTGCGAGACAGAAAATGGTCGAGCATTTTTCACTGTCCTGATAGTTATCTTTCAGCGAATCGCCATTTTCACCCTCAGCTTTCCATAACATCTGATAAGGGTCAGCAAAATCTTCGGCTGAGATTTCGCCATTAATAAATGATCTGGCGAAGGTTAAAAGTTTCTGGCTCATTTTTGTTTCCATAGTAAAAAAATCACATGTTAAAATAATTTAATTTTGACTCAATAAAATAAAAAGTAGATCAATATAACATTTACACTATTTATAATTTGACTCAAGGAAAAACGAAGAACAACATCGAAAAGGAATTTAAATTCCTTGATATAGTTTCAATATGAAAATATATACTTTCAGTCTCACCCCCTAGGTATCGTTACAGTAATAACCCTTCCAAAAATGGTTATCTAGCTAATAATATTATATTCATAAAGGATTCACATGGTAAATACTCATGATTTAATCGCACAAGCAATTCGAGAAAAAAAACAGATTACTGCATATTACCAAGACTATTTTAGAGAGATGTGCCCTCATGCATTAGGAACAAAGAAAGGTAAACCCCAAGCTCTTTTCTATCAATTTGGTGGCGAAAGCAGCAAAGGACAGGTTTTTCCTGGTTCAGATACTAATTGGAGATGCATCCCGATTGAAGGCCTTGTAGGCGTGACTATTCGCGAAGGTGAATGGTACACGGCAAATAATCATAGCAGGGCACAAACGTGCATTGATTATATTGAGGTTGAAGTTTCAATATAACTTGATGGCGGGGTAAATTCCCCGCCATCAATTTCAAGTTCTTACCCTTTATCCCGCACACGAACCGAGCGTTCAATCAGATTTCCCTGCCGGTCATAATAACGGCTCGGCCAGACGGTTTGTGGTGGCACACCGATTACCTGAGAGATAAGGATCTCTCCTTTCGGCCAGGGTCTGGAAAGTGCATTAGAAAGCGTGGAAGAACTCAGCCCCGCAGCGCGTGAGACCGCTGCCAGCGTGGTGCCTTTCTTGCGTAGTGCTGCAATGATATCGGCGGGATGCCAGTCGTTGAGAGTATTCATGGATTGCTCCTTCAGATAGTTAATCACTACCACGGGAGCTGCGAAACCCTTTGGTGGTAGCCCAGACGAGGTTCGCAGTACCGGTTCTGAAGGCTACCGGCCAGCCCGAAGGCTGCCCCGCCTGAGCCACCATTGAGATACTGCTTGTGGCTTACAGCCACATTTTCAATAGTTGCGTCAAAGCGACGGCACTCTCAACGTGAGGTGCCGCCTTCAGATTACACGAGCTGCGAAACTCGGCTGCGGATTGTGCCGCAGCGGCGTAGATTATATCGGAAATCAGAAGGGCTGACCAAGTAAGTCGTTGAAGTTGCGAGGTGGGTTCCAGGAAGTTTTTATGGAAATAATAAACACTCGTCAATAAAATATATTTATCTTTCCGACAATTAATTTTGAAGCCCCAGATCTCTCTGGGGTTTTATTAATCTTTCTTAGTATTCTTTGGAGGAGGCGGAGGAGTGGGAGCCGCCTTAGAATAATTCGTAGGAGGAGGAGGATTCCTGCTATCTTGCGCTATACCATCTTTAACAATATTTTCATTTGAGTTTTTCATGATCACCTCTTCGTTTATTTTCAACCTGTGGAATCACTTACTTTCCTTTGATGGAGGCGGCGGTGGCGTTGGTGCAGGTTTTACATAACTTGGTGGTGGTGGTGGATTACGACTGTTATTTTGACCCGATTTTTTTATTTACATACGTAGATGGAGATTTTTTATCTTTCATAATAACCTCTTCGATTTATTTTTCTTTTTTTGATGGCGGCGGTGGAGTAGGAGCGGGTTTAGTATAGTTTGTTGGGGGGGGGGGTTTCTCCCGCCCTTTTCAACTGGGTGCTTATCGTGTTTATCAATTTTATTCTGCATTAATAATCTCCGGTTCTTCTTTCAGAAACTCGACATATTCAATATCCTGAGACTCAATAACTAAATACATGGTGTTTTTTAATGGAGTATATTTATCTCCATTAATCCATTCTGGATCTTGTAAAACTATGTGCCCACTCTTCGGATCTGATGGCCATACTAATGGCCAACCGTATACTCTCCTTCCATTTTTAAGATTGAGAATTACGAACCAAGATACTTCATTAAAAACATCTTCCCATTCGCTAAAGTGTGATGTTTGCTTAGTTATTTTTAGATTAGATAAAAAATGATGAAACTTACCATTATTTGTGTAGTAAACAAGAGTAAACCCTATTAATATTGAATAAACTACTGACCATATTAATTCCGAAGAATCATCCCACACCCCTATAGAAAAATACTTACCGATAAGAAGACTAAGATATTCCGTGATATTAGTTGCGCATTGAATGAAAAGTGTGAAAATTAATGCTTGAATAATCCTTTCAAATTGGTTTTGTTTAGGATGTGCTGTTAGTGCATGGAAAATCCACGCAGTTACAAACCCCGGAAGTAGGTATTTAAGAACACTTAAAAGTTCAGAACTGATTGATTCCATTCTTCTCCTTACTGGGTTTAGAAAGCCTTCAGCAAAAAATTATTAGCCACGTTAGTTTCAACTTCACAATACTATCATTTTCGCACAATTTTCAAACAACATTACATGCGTCAAATCAAGCTATAGCAGTTACTCCGCCTAAAATAAATTGTCAACCATCATATGTTTATAACAATTTGATTCTTATATTTTTTATACTCTAAAGCCGCATCAAACACAAAAGCCAATCAAGATTGTGAATTGGGTTATAAAGACTTGATTATTGCCAATAGTCGGAGTCGGCCCCACGACCATAGCATTAAAAATACGCTTACCCATCAACTGGTCTATATCGTCTTTTTGAAATATGCGATGGAAATGGAGCAACTATTCTCAAACCACTGACGTCCGTCAAAATACAGGGGGGGTTTGGGGAGAGCTTAATCATCATGAATATGACAATCGGTTTTGATGCGGTAGAAGCACCTTAACAAATATAAGCCAAGATGAGAAAACGAAAACATTAAAATATTCTAACAGACTGAAAAGAAGAACTACGAGGAACTAAATGGTGCCGACTACCGGAATCGAACTGGTGACCTACTGATTACAAGTCAGTTGCTCTACCTACTGAGCTAAGTCGGCATTTTGGAGTGTTACCGGGGGACTACGGGGTGCTAAATTAGTGAAATATGACGCTGCCGTCAAGCCCCCTGCAGTGCGTTTGCTGCTTTTCTCATCACCCTATGCAAAATAGGGGATTAGCACCGGCTTCATGACTAAAAATCCACCGGTGCTCACTGTTACGGACGGACTAAATCGTCGCCGTAACCAATCCATTTGTAAGTCGTCAGGGCTTCTAATCCCATCGGGCCGCGGGCGTGCAGTTTTTGCGTGCTGACCGCCACTTCTGCGCCTAAACCGAATTGTCCGCCGTCGGTGAAACGGGTGCTGGCGTTGACGTAAACCGCAGAGGAATCCACTTCACGCACGAACCTGTCCGCGCTGCTGATGGAACGGGTAAGGATCGCATCGGAATGCTCGGTGCCGTAGGTGCGGATATGCGCCACGGCGGCGTCCAGATCGGCCACTACCGTCACGTTCAGATCCAGCGACAGCCATTCATCCGAATAATCTTCTTCGGTCACCGCCAGCACTTTCGCCGGGCCGTTTTGCAGATACGGCATCGCAGATTCGCTGGCGTGTAACGTAACGCCTGCGCGGTGCATTTTGTCGCTCAGTTCCGGCAGGAAGCGGGCGGCAATCGCCTGATGCACCAGCACGGTTTCCAGGCTGTTACAGGCGCTCGGGCGCTGTACTTTCGCGCTTTCCAGCACGGTCAGCGCTTTGTCGAAATCGACGCTTTCATCCACAAACGTATGGCAAACGCCGATACCGCCGGTGATCACCGGAATGGTGGATTGTTCGCGGCAAAGTTTATGCAGCGCCGCGCCACCGCGTGGGATCAGCATATCAACGTATTTATCCAGACGCAGCAGTTCCGCCACCAGTGCACGATCGGGGCTGTCGATGGCCTGAACGGCGGCTTTAGGCAGTCCGCATTCCTCCAGCGCCATCTGAATGACGTTAACCGTCGCCTGATTGGTGTGGTGCGTTTCTTTACCGCCGCGCAGGATAACGGCATTGCCGGTTTTCAGGCACAGGCTGGCGACATCGATAGTGACGTTCGGGCGCGCTTCATAAATCACGCCGATCACGCCGAGCGGTACACGGCGGCGTTCGAGACGCAAACCGCTGTCCTGCTGTGAACCATCAATCACCTGCCCGACCGGATCGCTCAGACGGCAGACATCACGCACGTCGCTGGCAATCGCCGAAAGACGCGCGGGGGTCAGCAGCAGGCGGTCCAGTAATGCCTCGCTCATGCCGCTTTCGCGGGCAGCAGCCATGTCGAGTTCGTTAGCAAGAATAATGCTCTGGCTGTTGGCCTCAAGCATGTCGGCCATCAGCATCAGCGCACGATTTTTCTGCGCGGTGCTGAGGGTGGAAAGCTGCCAGGACGCGGCTTTCGCGGCCTTGCCCATCTCGTTAAGCATCTGTGGCTCCTTAACTGACAATCATGTCGTCACGGTGAACGGCAACCGGGCCGTATTCGTAACCGAGAATTTCACTGATCTGCTGAGAGTGATGACCGGCAATCATGCGCATCGCATCGCTGTTATAGCGGCTGACACCGTGCGCGAGGTCGCGTCCGTTCAGGTTGCGGATGCGGATCACTTCGCCACGCGAGAAATCGCCTTTCACTTCGCGGATCCCTTTTGGCAGCAGCGAACTGCCGCGCTCCATCATGGCAGAAACCGCGCCGTCGTCGATGGTGATTTCACCGGCTGGCGGTGCACCAAAGATCCAGCGCTTACGGTTTTCCAGCGGCGTCTCCATCGCGTGAAAACGTGTGCCGACGGAAACGCCGTTAATCACATCGCCAATCACGCCCGGCAGGTTGCCCGCAGCAATAATGGTATCGACGCCCGCCCGGCACGCGACATCTGCCGCCTGCAGTTTGGTGGCCATGCCGCCGGTACCGAGACCGGAGACGCTGTCGCCCGCCACACCGCGCAGTTCATCATCAATGGTCATGACTTCGCGGATCAATTCAGCTTCAGGATTGGTCCGCGGATCTGCGGTAAACAGACCACGCTGATCGGTCAGCAACAGCAATTTATCGGCACCCGCCAGAATAGCGGCCAGTGCGGAAAGATTGTCGTTATCGCCGACTTTAATTTCAGCGGTAGCGACCGCATCGTTTTCATTAATGACCGGGACGATATGGTTATCGAGCAGCGCGTGCATGGTGTCGCGGGCATTCAGGAACCGCTCGCGGTCTTCCATGTCGGCACGCGTCAGCAGCATCTGACCAATGTGGATGCCATAAATCGAGAACAATTGCTCCCACAGCTGGATCAAACGACTTTGCCCGACGGCAGCCAGCAGTTGTTTGGAAGCAATGGTGGCGGGGAGTTCGGGGTAGCCAAGATGTTCACGCCCGGCAGCAATCGCGCCCGACGTGACAATCACAATCCGGTGCCCTGCCGCATGTTGCTGCGCGCACTGGCGGACAAGCTCAACAATGTGAGCACGGTTGAGGCGGCGCGAGCCGCCAGTGAGCACGCTGGTGCCCAGTTTTACAACCAGTGTCTGACTACCACTCATAATCGTTCCATTAGTGTGAAAAAGAAGGGCTTCTTTGTCTTTGTAACAGCAGAGAAGCGTTATGCCAAACGGCATAACGCTATAATAGCAGCATTCATGATGGGAATGGGTAGTACAGAAAGTCAGGCGGAGAGCTTCACAGGTTCTTCGCTGAAATCATCAGCAGGTTCCAGTTTGAGGGACATCTCTTCGATCATGGCATTCAGGTTTTTGTGGAACCCTTTCAATGTCGTCTCAAGCTTCTCTCGCACTTCAGCATCTTTAATGTTTTGCACTTTCCAGATGCCGTCTTTATCAAACAATCCGAAATGATAAACATAGGTAAAACGTTCGGCTTCAGCCTGCAATTCAATCCACCAGCCCCAGAATTCACGCTTTTCCGGCGCAGGCTTCACGTTCACACAGACAGCTAAACAGTCAAAGAAAAAGCGGTCGTTCTCGCATTTCCCTTCTCTGATGTACGGTCCCAGTGTACCGAAACGTTTCATTAGCCTGCTTTTAGGATGACCGCTTGGTAACGTCATAGTACAACCTCCATTGAAAGACGATCCTTTTTAGCAAAACGTTAGGAATTAGCAACTATTAAGTTAACGCATATGCTTTTGCAACCACCCACAAATTTCATGTAAAGCGCTGTCAAAATGCGCGTAAAGCGGCTCGCTGCGGATGGTCAAAAGCTTGCCGTCAGCGGAAGAATCCGCAATCAGCTTAGCTTCGCTCTTCGGACTGAATATATCGTTCTCCCAGTATGCGGCCAGGATGGGCGTCGGCGTTCTGCGTCCGAGCAATCCCTGCGTTTTCAGAGAATAACGATTAAGTTCGGTTTTCAGCGCCGAGTCGGACGCGCTCGACATGCCGATGCGGCTCGCCAGCACATCTATATACATGTCCGGCACCTGCTCCTGACATTTCGGGTCGCTCAGCAGCGTATGCACCAGCGCCCCCAGCGTGGCCACTGCCCGCACGCGGCGCGGTTCGAGATACGCCAGACGCACCGCGACGTTCGCACCAAAACGGTAACCGAGCAAACTGACGCGGCTGGCATCGACCCAGGGCACATCCGAAAGCTGCATCAGCACCTGCTGATGCAGGAAGCTGGTGTCCTGCGTCAGTTTCCACTTCGATGAAAAACCGATCGACGGCATGTCGATGGTCAGCATCGCGATGCCCATCGGCGCGAGATATGAACGGAACAGGCGCTGATGGTCACTCTGTAAGGTGTCGAGACCGCCACACACCAGCACCGTCGGGAACGGTGCTTTCCCTTCGGCCGGCAGGTGCAGGAAACCGGTGATAGGGGCACCGCCGGGGATCTTAAATTCCAGCTCTTTCAGTTCGTAAGGCGAATGTTCCGAGGATTTTTCAAAGGCTTTATTGGCCAGCGCTTGCGCCTGTTCCGCCAGCGTATCGCCTTTCAGATGCGGATAACCGGCGATGCTGTAAAGGTTGGCGGCTTTCAGCCAGTATTCGCTCGCCACATCCGCATCTTTTTCTTCGGCGGCTTTTTGCTGCCAGTACATCGCCTGATTTGACCATTCGTAGATCCAGTTGCCATTGCGGTAACCAATCACGGTATCGAGCAGCAACGGATCGCTGTGCTCCGCCTGGGAGACAGCAATGCGCGACAGCACTTCTTCCACTTCCAGCGGATCAACCCCGCGCCACATCCACATCAGACGGTTAATCGTGCGGTACCAGCAATGAACCGTGTCGCCTTCCAGCGCAGAATGCATCGGCGGGTGCGTATTATGGTGATGAACGCGATGAACCAGCGTTGATGTTTCCGGGTATTTGAAGGAAGGTTTAAACAGTTTTTCCGTAAGATTGGCTGGAGCCATGATGCAAGATCCTCCGTTAGCAAGCAGCAGGTCGCCCGCAGGCGATCATTTCTGGACGGGATTATAACCCGCCCACGTTGCGACAAGTGAGGGGTGAGGTCAAGCGGAAAGGATTTCAAGGCAACAAAAGCAAAACGCCCGGCAATAAGCCAGGCGTTAAATTAGAGGAATATTAACAGTGGAGGATTATTTTCCTACCAGAGGTGGCACGAATACCACGCCCATATCCCACGGCTGTTCGATCCAGGTGTTCTGCGGGATGTCGATCACATAGTCATCAACCAGCGGTGCGCCAGCCGGTTTCGCGAAGATCGTGATGAAATGCGCTTTCGGGTACATTTCGCGGATGGCTTTCGCGGTGCCGCCGGTATCCACCAGATCGTCGATCACGATGAAACCTTCACCGTCGCCTTCTGCGCGTTTCAGCACCTGCATTTCGCGCTGATTATCATGGTCGTAGCTGGAGATACATACGGTATCCACATGACGGATGCACAGCTCGCGAGCCAGCAACGCTGCCGGAACCAGGCCACCACGGCTGACTGCAATAATGCCTTTCCATTGTTCTGCCGGCAGCAGGCGTTTAGCCATAGTGCGCGCGTGGATTTGCAGCATGTCCCAGGTTACAACGTATTTTTCGCTCATAAAGGTGTCCCAGCCAGTGAATTAACGGCTTCTAAAAAAATAATGGGGGGAAAAAAGGTTGCGCGAGATTATAGTGAGTCCGGTTCACAAAAACCAGCGATTATCTGGCTTCAGCCGCCCAAAAATCCCGGAATTTATCCCCGTCCCCGCGCACAGGTTAAGATTAAGTGATATTCTGTCAGGCCACTCGCCACACAGTCTGGCGGGGATTACTTAACCTTAAACCTACAGCATCTCAGTCAGTTCCCCTGCAAACGGAGCCTGAATGAGCTGACTGTCACAGGAGACTTATAGTGTCTGAACTGTCTCAGCTTTCGCCACAACCGTTGTGGGATATTTTTGCCAAAATTTGTTCAATTCCGCACCCTTCCTATCATGAAGAAGCGCTGGCAAAACACATCGTTGAATGGGCACAGGAAAAAGGTATCCACGCTGAGCGTGATGAAGTTGGCAACATTTTGCTGCGCAAACCCGCCACCAAAGGCATGGAAAACCGCAAAGCCGTTGCACTGCAGGCTCACCTCGATATGGTGCCGCAGAAAAACAACGATACTGTTCATGATTTCACTAAAGATCCGATCCAGCCCTTCATCGAAGACGGTTGGGTAAAAGCCCGCGGCACCACGCTGGGTTCTGATAACGGTATCGGTATGGCGTCCGCGCTGGCGGTTCTGGCTGATGACAGCGTAGAACACGGCCCGCTGGAAGTGTTGCTGACCATGACCGAAGAAACCGGCATGGCAGGCGCATTCGGCCTGCAACCGAACTGGTTACAGTCTGAAATTCTGATCAACACCGATTCTGAAACCGAAGGCGAAATCTACATGGGTTGCGCTGGCGGGATTGATTTTACCGCCACACTGCCGCTGAGCCGTGAAGCGGTTCCGGCCGGTTTCAGCACGCTGAAACTGACCCTGAAAGGCCTGAAAGGTGGCCACTCCGGCGCGGAAATCCACTTAGGTCTGGGCAACGCCAGCAAACTGCTGGCACGTTTCCTGGCAGACAACGCTGATACTCTTGGTCTGCGCCTGCTCGACTTCACCGGCGGCACACTGCGTAACGCTATCCCGCGTGAAGCAATTGTGACTCTTGCTGTTGCTGCTGATAAAGCAGACGCGCTGAAAGCGGCAGCACAAGAATTCCTGGCAACGATTCAGTTCGAACTGTCAGCGGTAGAGAAGAAAATTGCCTTTGTGGTGGAAGCGGCTGAAAGCAACGCGAAGGCGCTGACCGCAGAAACTCAGGGTAAATTCCTTGCCCTGCTGAACGCGACGCCAAACGGCGTGATCCGCATGAGTGATGACGTGAAAGGCGTGGTAGAAACCTCGCTGAACGTCGGTGTTGTCACCATGAAAGATGACGAAGTGGCGATCAACAGCCTGATCCGCTCGCTTATCGACAGCGGTAAAGAATATGTGGTCAGCATGCTCAATTCACTGAGTGAACTGGCTGGCGCGAAAAGCCTGGCAAAAGGCAGCTATCCTGGCTGGAAACCTGAGCCGAATTCACCAGTGATGACGCTGGTGCGTGAAACTTACCAGACGCTGTTCAATAAAACTCCGAACATCATGGTGATCCACGCCGGTCTGGAATGCGGTCTGTTCAAAAAACCGTACCCGGACATGGACATGGTTTCCATCGGGCCAACCATCACCGGGCCACACTCGCCGGATGAGCAGGTGGAAATCGCCAGCGTCGAGCTGTACTGGAAACTGCTGACGGCCCTGCTGAAAGCGATTCCTGAACGCGGTTAATACTCGATCGGTCCCCTAAATCATTCGGGCTGTATCAAGGCGGCAACTGAGTAAATCCCCGGGAGCATACACAAGTATGTGACCGGGGTTTGCGAAGGCAGCCAACGCAGAGACAGTTTGAAGGATGACGGGGATTATTCCCAGGGAAGCAGAAGCTGCCGCTCGATCTGCGGATCCTGCAACGTCACATGCAATCCCACCAGCCTGACTCCCCTTCCGCCACGCCTCTGTTCCCAGGCTTCATGCGCGACCTTCAGCAGATCTTCTTTATTCAGCACCGGCCAGACGTGTTCCTGCGTGGTCTGCTGGAAATCATGGAATTTGAGTTTTACGCCCTGCCTCGCGATGCGCAGATCCGGGCTGACACGGCTTAAACGTGTTTGCAGTTCAGGATACAAACGTTCGATCAGCGACACGCATTCTTCCCAGCTGTGGATATCTTCTGCCAGTGTGCGTTCAACGCCGACCGATTTACGTAACCGCTCGGGGGAAATTTCACGTTCATCGATACCCTGACAGCGTTCCCACAGCACACGGCCAAATTTGCCAAAGCGTTTAAGCAGTTTTGCCAGATCATAACGCTGCACATCGCCGCAGGTGATCAGCCCCTGCTCCTGCAAACGCTGAGCGGTGACTTTACCGACGCCGGGGATTTTACTCAGCGGAAGATCCTGTAAAAACGCCCCGACTTTTTCCGGCGTGATCACAAACTGACCGTTGGGCTTGTTCAGATCCGAGGCGATTTTTGCCAGAAATTTGATCGGCGCGATACCCGCAGATGCCGTCAGATTGATCTCATCGAAAATGGCCTGACGGATTTCAGCAGCGATAAGCGTTGCAGAGCCGTTGCATTGCGTCGCGTGGGAAACATCCAGATAAGCTTCATCGAGTGACAGCGGTTCGATCAATGGCGTATAACGCGCAAAGATTTCACGGATATGGTTTGACGCTTCTTTATAGGCCTCCATTCGGCCGGGGATCACTTTCAGGTGCGGGCAAAGTTTCAGTGCCATGCCGGTGGGCATCGCGCTGTGCACGCCGAATTTGCGGGCAGGATAATTAGCGGTGCTGATAACACCACGGCGGTCACGACTGCCGCCAATGGCAATAGGAATGTCGCGCAGGGAAGGATCATCGCGCATTTCGACCGCAGCGAAAAAGCAGTCCATATCCACATGAATGATTTTACGCATAACCCTCCCCCTCAATAACTGTATAAGTATACAGTTGAATGCAGGGATGTCCAACATAGAAAATGAGGGTTAGTTTGACTTAATTAATCACCATTAATGGCAACGTAATAATTTTCCTATTCCTAAAGTCATTATTCATTATTTGGTGATTGCTAAAAATTTAATCAGTATTAATATGACAGCGTTTCCGACAGACAGTACATAAGAAGAAAATCAGTGGCGGTCTTACAGGCAGTTGAGCTGTAGACAAAATAATCAAAATTATTACCGAGCAGGACTTAGAATGATCAGAATCGCGCTGTTTCTTGCGATGCTCCTCAGTTTGCCTTTATTTACAGCAAATTACGCCGTGGCCAGCGATGCTGTCCCGGTCAACGCGGCACTAAAAAAACAATTATTGGGTGCACCTGTTTATATCCAGATCTTCAAACAGGAACGTAAACTCGAATTGTATGCTCAGCTCGACGGCGAATTTCGTCTGATCGGCAGTTATGGCATCTGCGATTTTTCCGGCGGTTTGGGAAATAAACGTCGCGAAGGCGATTTCAAAAGCCCGGAAGGTTTCTACAACGTGGATATTCACCACCTGAAACCCGACAGCCGCTTTTATCGCGCCATCAACATCGGTTTCCCCAATGCTTATGATATCTCGCAGGGTTATTCAGGTAAGTATCTGATGATCCACGGTAACTGTAAGTCTATTGGGTGCTACGCCATGACCGACGGCTACATGGACGAAATATTCACCTACGTACAGGCGGCATTCCAGTTCGGGCAACGCAATTTAAAGATTAGCATTTACCCGTTCAGGATGACCGATGCCAACATGAAGGCGCATAAAAACTCCAGCTATTACAGTTTCTGGAACCAGTTACAGCCGGGATATGCGTACTTTGAGAAACACCATCAGCCACCAAATGTCGTGGTCACTGACGGTAGATATGAAGTGCTACAACCGTTGTCCAATACCCCGCTGCCTTCACAGCTGGCGTTCGCCCCGATGAAATAATGCGAATTCACCTGGAGCAATTTTGTTCCAGGTTTCGTTCGCCGTCAGCGGTTGCGTGGCAATCACGGTGACGACATCATCCGGTGTCGTCTGCTGCTGAAAATCAATTTCCACATCCTGATCCAACAACGTTGCCTTGCCGAAAGGCGCACGCCGCGTGATCCAGTGCAAATTCGTCGAGCAATACGCCATCACGAAATTGCCATCCGACAGCAACATGTTAAACACCCCTTTCTGCCGTAATTCATCAGCCAGCGACGCAATATAGCGAAACACCGGCGGCCAGCTTGCAGGGCGGCGCGGATAGCGTTGGGTGAGTTTGTGCAGTAACCAGCAGAAGGCGTATTCGCTGTCGGTCTGGCCCACCGGACGCAGCGTACCGGTATCGAGCTGACGATAACCACGAAGCTGACCGTTGTGCGCATAAGTCCAGTTGCGTCCCCACAGTTCGCGGGTAAACGGATGAGTATTTTCCAGCGCGACTTCACCACGGTTTGCCTGACGGATATGAGAAATCACCGCGCAGGATTTGATCGGATATTCCTGAACAAGGCGGGCAATGGGCGAATTAAAGCTTGGCGTCGGATCTTTAAAAGTACGACAGCCATTCCCTTCATAAAAGGTGATGCCCCAGCCGTCTTTATGCGGGCCGGTCCCGCCACCACGCTGCACTAATCCACTGAAACTGAAACAAATATCAGTAGGAACGTTAGCGCTCATCCCGAGCAATTCGCACATCACCAGCCTCCTTTACGGCAAAAGGCTTATGCCTTTGCCATCTCTTTTTCGATCAGAAGAATCAAAATATGAATGACTTTGATGTGGATTTCCTGCACGCGGTCAGCGAAACCAAAGTGCGGAACGCGGATTTCCACATCGGCTGAACCGTCCATTTTCCCGCCATCTTTACCGGTCAGGGTGATAACTTTCATGCCTTTAGCACGTGCGGCTTCGATGGCTTTGATCACGTTACCGGAATTACCGGAAGTGGAAATGCCCAGCAGAACGTCGCCCTTCTGGCCTACGGCTTCCAGATAACGGGAAAAGATGTATTCGTAACCGAAATCGTTGCCGACGCAAGAGATGTGGCTGACGTCAGAAATCGCAATTGCCGGATAGCCCGGACGGTTTTCACGATAGCGGCCTGTCAGTTCTTCGGCGAAATGCATGGCATCGCAGTGTGAACCCCCGTTACCACAGGAAATCACTTTCCCACCCGCTTTGAATGAATCGGCCAGCAGCACCGCTGCACGTTGAATAGACTCAATATTTGCCGGATCGCTGATGAATTTATTCAGCGTGTCAGCAGCTTCGTTCAGTTCAGTACGGATAATATCCTGGTACATAGCAGCCTCTTTTATGTCCATTTGCAGCCGGTTTCAGCACGGCCGATAGCAATAAAACGTTCCGCTGTGCAGTTTAACGGAAAGCCGAAACAGCGAGAAGCCATGAAGCGGTAATGATTCCGATAGTTTCTGTTTTTGACGCTTCGTGCGGCCGGTTTGTGAGCTGCGTTGTAATTAGTATGTAAACACATTGATAAAGAAATGAGCATGAACTAAAACCATTATATCCCTACAACAGGTCAGACCTCCTACTACTCAGGAGCTTTACTATGATGGTTCTTAGCATTGTTGCATTTATCGTGATCCTTGGTGCGTTGTTCTATCACAAGGTCAATCTCGCCCTGAGCAGCCTGATTTTACTGGCGTTTACGGCGGTTATGGGTGCCATTAATCTGTGGACACTTTGGCTGTTATTGCCGCTGGCGATCATTCTCCTGCCCTTCAATATCCCTGTCATGCGCCGTTCATTGTTCTCCGGCCCGGCGCTTCGCACCTTCCGTAAAGTGATGCCCGCAATGTCGCGCACGGAAAAAGAAGCGATTGAAGCAGGCACCACCTGGTGGGAAGGTGACTTGTTTGGCGGCAAGCCAGACTGGAAGAAACTGCAGGATTATCCTGAACAGCAACTGACCGAAGAAGAGCAGCGCTTTATTGACGGGCCGGTTGAAGAAGCCTGCCGTATGGCGAATGACTTCCAGATCACCCATGAACTGGCTGATTTGCCGCCGGAACTGTGGGCGTATCTGAAAGAACACCGCTTCTTCGCGATGATCATTAAGAAAGAGTACGGCGGTCTGGAATTCTCGGCTTATGCGCAGGCGCGTGTGCTGCAAAAACTGGCCGGTGTGTCAGGCATTCTGGCGATCACCGTCGGTGTGCCGAACTCCCTCGGGCCAGGCGAATTACTGCAACATTACGGCACCACGGAGCAGAAAGATCACTATCTGCCGCGTCTGGCCGAAGGTCTGGAAATTCCCTGTTTCGCCCTGACCAGCCCGGAAGCGGGTTCTGATGCCGGTGCCATCCCGGACTTTGGTATCGTGTGTAAAGGCCAGTGGCAGGGTAAGGAAGTGCTTGGCATGCGCCTGACCTGGAACAAGCGTTACATCACGCTGGCACCTATCGCCACCGTGCTGGGCCTGGCGTTTAAACTGAAAGATCCCGATCACCTGCTCGGCAACGAAACGGATCTGGGCATTACCTGTGCGCTGATCCCAACAGACACCGCCGGTGTTGAAATTGGTCACCGCCACTTCCCGCTGAACGTGCCATTCCAGAACGGTCCGACGCGCGGCAGCGATATTTTTGTACCGATCGATTACATCATTGGCGGCCCGAAAATGGCCGGTCAGGGCTGGCGTATGCTGGTGGAATGTCTGTCTGTTGGCCGTGGCATCACGCTGCCGTCTAACTCTACCGGCAGCCTGAAATCTCTGGCGCTGGCGACCGGGGCTTATGCCTATATCCGCCGTCAGTTCAAACTGCCTATCGGTAAAATGGAAGGTATCGAAGAACCGCTGGCGCGCATTGCCGGTAACGCTTACGTGATGGATGCCGCCGCAACGCTTATCACGAACGGCATTATGCTGGGTGAAAAACCAGCGGTGCTGTCCGCTATCGTCAAATACCACTGTACTCACCGCGGCCAGCGCGCCGTGATGGATGCGATGGATATCACCGGCGGTAAAGGCATTATGCTCGGCAGCAGCAACTTCGTGGCCCGCGCTTATCAGGGTGCGCCGATTGCGATTACCGTGGAAGGTGCCAACATTCTCACCCGCAGCATGATCATCTTTGGTCAGGGTGCGATCCGCTGTCATCCTTATGTTCTTCGTGAAATGGCGGCGGCGGAGAAAAACGATCTGGTTGATTTTGACCGTGCGCTGTTCGGGCATATCGGCCACGTCGGCAGTAACAAAATGCGCAGTTTCTGGCTCGGTCTGACTAACGGCCGCACCAGTGATACGCCGGTCAATGATAAAACCGCCCGTTACTATCAGCACATCAACCGTCTGAGCGCTAACCTGGCATTGCTGGCTGATGTGTCGATGGGCGTGCTCGGCGGCAGCCTGAAACGTCGCGAACGCATTTCCGCCCGCCTCGGTGATATCCTCAGCCAGATGTATCTGGCGACGGCGACACTGAAACGTTATGACGAAGAAGGCTGTCACGAAGCGGATTTGCCGCTGGTGCACTGGGGCGTGCAGGATTGTCTGCATCAGGCCGAAGTCGCTATCGACGATTTGCTGCGTAACTTCCCGAACCGTTTTGTGGCTGGCGTGATGCGCCTGGTGATTTTCCCGTTGGGCCGTTCGCACTCCGCACCGTCTGATCGTCTGGATCACCAACTGGCGCGTATTCTGCAGGTGCCTTCAGCGACACGCAGCCGCATCGGTCGTGGTCAGTATCTGACACCCGGCGAGCACAACCCGGTTGGTCTGCTGGAAGAAGCCTTGCAGGATATTCTGGCCGCTGAGCCGGTTCACAAACGTCTGTGCGAAGCGATGGGCAAAAAATTGCCGTTCACCCGTCTGGATATTCTGGCGCAAAAAGGTCTGGATGCCGGTCATCTGAGCGCCGACGATGCGCGTATCCTGAGCCGTGCGGAAGAAAGCCGTCTGCGTTCAATCAACGTCGATGAGTTTGAACCCGACGCGCTGGCCGCACAAAAACCGGCAGCGGAGAAAGACAGCGTAAAAAAGGCTGAGGCGAAACCCCGCCACACCGAAGCTGCCTGATTTAACTGTTAATCCATAAAAAAACCTGAGTGTTTACGCACTCAGGCTTTTATTATTTATGAAGATACATACATATTACCCTAAATAGTTCGTGTTGCAGAAAGGCGGTAAGCTCACTCACCCTGGGAGTGCAGCCAACGCATCTGTGACGCGAAATATGACGGGTAATCAGAAGTAGTATTTAAAGCGTACCCGCGCCCCATACCGCTCATCGCTGTCATCATCGCCGCTGTAGGTTTTATCTGCTTCCAGCATGGAGACATAAGCGCCCAGATACACGTTGAAGTTTTCCATATCCATCACGTTCGGGATCAGGTAACTGGCGTGAACGGTATGAATGTCGTAGCTGCCCGGTTCATCAAACCAGTCATCGTCGTAATCGGATGCGCGGACGCCATTGATGCTGAAGTCTTCGATTTTGTTGTGCGCATAGATGTAGCCCAGCTCGAAGCGTTTCCATAAGGCATTGGCACCGACGGTGAAGTCTTTTTCATCCGATGCATCCATATAGGCCGTGCTCAGGTTTGCCACCACGCCGTTCTCAGGGTCAGCTTTCTGCCCGTCCCAGGTCATGGTCATGCCATAACCATTACGTTTGGACTGATCAACGAATTCGCCATTTTCACCGGTGTAGCCATACGCATTGTTCACCACGTTGGTTTCCATTGCGGCGGCCACCGAGAACGCATCCCCTTTCCAGGCAATGACCGGACGCAGGTACGCGACGTTTTTATCATTCTCAAGTTGGTTGCCGTGGTAGTTTTGCTCAGCAAACAGTGAGGTGCCGTTTTCCAGCAGGGTGTTCAGCTCGAAATACCAGTTGCCGATATTCTTATTCAGCATGATGTTGCCGCCGCTGTCACTGCGACCGCGCCCTTCTTTCATCATGTAGACATAACCGTAGCCGTCGGCGTACAGATCATTGGCGGTATTCCCGGAGTATTCAACGAAGGTGTCCTGATTAAGCGGGAACATATCATAAGCTTCGAAGCGGCCGATTTTTGCCATCCAGTTTTTTTCTTCACCGAAGAAGAAAGCGGCATCATCAAGATTCATTGAACCGTTCAGGTCAGCCGTTGGCTGCACAGAGAAACCGGAGAACTGACCATTATCATTTCGACGATAACCATCAAGACCGATTAATAACCGTCCGTTAACATCCCAACGCTCATTATTCCCCGGTTTCCAGTTTTTATTGTCACTGGTTCTGACGGAGGTTAATTGCCCGCTGCGGCTGGCACCGTCAACGTTAAATTCCACATCACCGTACAGTTTTAAATTATCGAATCCATTAAGTGTTAATAATTTGTCTTCCGATATGCCATCCTTTTTAACTTCTACCGGACTGGCTTCTTTCACGCGGGCAATTTCCTGCTCGCGCTTAATATCCTGATGCTTCAACTGCTGGATTTGTTTTTCGGCAGTTTCAGCCCGTGTTTCCGCCTGCTGAAGACGCTGCTCAAGCTGTGCCATACGTGCTTCAAGGCTGCTTCCAGACGTGGCGGCAACCGCAGAACCCGAAATGGCGAATCCGACGAATAAGGCCAATAGTTTAATTTTTGTCATAATAAGATATCCTTTTCACTATAAAAATTACCCGCTGCCAGTCAATTAACAGCGGTGTTTTATTTTTTGAAATAGTGCCCTGAGGTATTACGGCGAAGGATGAAGATAGTTTCCGAATTAATATGCTGTCAAAAATAAACTAGAGAAACGTGATGTGGGAAGTAAAATAACGAAATTTCGTCATTACAGAGTAAATAAACGTAAAGCGGGAGCCTTTTAAAAAAGGCTCCCGCTTATTATTCACTATTAAAGTATTCAGTATATAAATATTTATTTCATGAATACTTTATATTCAGCTTTTTTTAGGACGCACTTTCGCCGTCAGCCCTTTCAGGAAATAACGCATCACCTGATCGCCGCACGGACGGTAATTTTTGTGGCCTTCTTTGCGGAAGAATGCGCTCAGTTCACCTTCAGACACTTTGAAATCAGCCGCCGTCAGTACAGAAATCATGTCTTCGGTTTTCAGCTCAAACGCCACACGCAGTTTTTTCAACATGATGTTATTGGTCAGGCGTTTTTCCACTTCCGGTGCCGGGAAGCGATCGTCTTTACCGCGTTTGAAGGTAATCAGGCCATTGAGGAAGTTCGCCATCACTTCGTCAGGCACTTCCATGTAACCTTCTTCGTCTTCTTTTTTCAGATAACGCGACATCACGTCAGGGCTGACGGGCGTACCGGTGGTTTTAAGGATCTCGATCAGCTGGCCTTCGCTTAAATCCAACATGTAGCGCACGCTGCGTAAGACATGGTTATGCATCATAATTCTGTATTCCTGTTAAAAGTAAACCGAGGAAATGCCACCGGGTTTACCCCTACGCACCTCGAAGGCGGGCATTATACAAGAAACTTACAGGATTAGCTGAACTGACGTATCCGCGCAATAAGTGACTCCACATCGCCGATTTGTTGTGCAGTGAGGATCAGTTTTTGCCCAAGGCTCAGCGCATGACGCTGGCAGTCGGCGCGCATCGCATCATCTTTAATGGTATCGAGATCAGCAACATGTGCCAGGCCGATGGTGCGACGGATTAACTCCGCGCCGCAGTAACCGACGGCATCGTGCCAGACTTCCTGCAAAAAGAGTCCGGCATAGCCGGTTTCCGCCAGCGTCGGATCCTGAGATTTATCCCGCGCCAGTTGCAGGAAACGCTCTGAGAAACTCATCCACAGTTCACGCACATCTTTCAGGCGCTGCTCGCGGCCGTCCGCCGCCTCGCGCACACCCACCAGCCCCGGCAGACCACAATAGTTCAGCAACAGGTTGCCGATAGCAGAACCGGGATCAAAGCCCATCGGGCCGTAATAACCGAACTCCGCGTCAATGGCTTTCAGTTTGCCTTCAGCAACAAAAATCGATCCGCTGTGAATATCACCGTGCAACAGCGCTTCGGCCTTGCTCAGGAAACGATGCTTGAGCGCGGCCACAGCCAGACGCAGCGGTTTGTCCTGACGCAGTGCATCCACCGCCGGCTGCAATACCGGCTCAAAATTATTGCGCTCATGGTCAACATACGGATCGGTGAAGAACAGATCTTCGGTGATCTGACACAATTCAGGGTTGGTAAAACGCGAGACTTCGGCTTTTTTGGCCTGCGCATTCTGGTAGAAATCGGAAGTATGAAACAGTGTCTGCGCCAGATATTCTCCCAGCTGGGCTGCCGCCTGCGGGTAATGTTTCCCCAGTACCAGTTCACTGCGCCAGATCTGATGATCCGATAAATCTTCCTGCACCATCACCGCCAGTTCAGCGTCGTGATGCAACACATTAACCGTGTGCTGCGGACAGTACTGGCCGTGGATAATCAGGGTTTCGGCTTCAATGCGCGCACGATCTAACGTCAGCGGCCAGGATTCCCCCACACACCGCACGTACGGCAGCGCCTGTTTTACAATCACCCGGCTTTTCCCCGCAGTATCGCGGATCTTAAACACCAGGTTCAGGTTTCCGTCACCGATTTCATCGGCCGTGACCAGAGATTGCGGATCCGCCACGCCACCAAACTGACGGGCATATTCAACGGCATCGTTGGCGGTAAATGTGTAGTAGCGTGACATCCTGACCTCTCGAATTCTTTTTTTAGCCTTTAAAGCGTTTAGACGTCTATACATCCGTGAAGCATGTTGGCAGAATAAGTGAACAGATGCAACCGGGCAACAAGGATTTAACTAACAATGCAAAGCCTCACAACCACCAGTTTACGTATTCGTGAAAACCAGCTGTGGATCCTCGACCAGCAAGCTCTGCCGCAACGTTCAGACTGGCGCGAATGCCGTGATGTCAGCGAACTGGTGGATCACATCCGCACCCTGCGCGTACGCGGTGCGCCGCTGATTGGTTTGTCCGCCAGTCTGTTGCTGGCGCTGCTGGCCGAACAGGGAATGGCGCAGGATGAATTGCATCATGCTCTGGAGACATTGCGCGCCTCGCGCCCGACCGCAGTGAATCTGATGAACAATCTCGACCGTATGAAGGCCGCGTTGCAACAAGCTGATTACGTGAAAGCGCTGGTGGAAGAAGCATTGCGGCTGGTGGATGAAGACCAGACATTGTGCGATAGCATTGCCACTCACGGCGCAAAACTGGTCACGCCCGGCAGCCGTCTGCTCACCCACTGCAACACCGGCGGCCTGGCAACAGCGGGCGTCGGCACGGCCATCGGCGTGATCCGCCGTGCCCATGAACAGGGCAATGTAGAACAGGTTTGGGTGGATGAAACCCGTCCGTTGTTGCAAGGGGGGCGCCTGACCGCGTGGGAACTAGGCGAGCTGGGTATTCCTTATCAGCTGATTTGTGATTCGATGGCCGCCAGCCTGATGGCGCAAAAACGCGTTGATGCCATCTGGGTCGGCGCTGACCGCATTGCTGCAAATGGCGATGTCGCCAACAAAATCGGCACTTACAGCCTGGCGGTGCTGGCGAAATATCACGGTATTCCGTTCTATGTTGCCGCGCCGCATACCACCCATGACCCGCACTGCCCGAACGGTGCCGCCATCCCTATCGAACAGCGCGCGGCAAATGAAGTGACCGGCGTTTCCGGCAGCTTTGGTTCCGTACAATGGGCGCCGCTCGGTGCGCAGGTTTATAACCCGGCGTTTGATGTCACACCGGCGGAGTTGATCAGCGGATGGGTGCTGGATGTGGGGGTGGTGACGCCGGAGCAGGTACGGGATGGTGTGTTTGCGAAGGCGTTGAAGTAATCTTTTCTCCTCCCGGCAAACTGTGGCAAACAACTCGGTTTTACTCCTCCCCCTGCGAAGGGGAGGGAGTCAAAGCTTACTCCCCCATCCGCGGATACGCATCCGCAATCTTATCGCCGGTGAAATGCGCCACCCAGCCTTCCGGATTATCGAATACACGGATCGCGGTAAACGACGGGGATCCGCCCATGTCAAACCAGTGGCGGGTATTAGCCGGTACGGAAATCAGATCGTTTTTCTCGCACAGGATCTGAAAAATCTTGCCGTTCAGATGCAGGCAAAACAGCCCGGCACCTTCGACGAAGAAACGCACTTCGTCTTCGCCATGTGTATGTTCAGAGAGAAATTTGGTGCGCAGCACCTCACGCTGTTCGTTGTCCGGGCGCATGCTGATCACATCCCAGCTCTGATAGCCCTTCTCTTCGACCAGTTTGTCGATTTCATGCTGATAGGCGGCAATCACGTCCTGCGGCTGCGGGTTCTCGCCTAAATCGCGGTCAGCCTGCCAGCGTTCGAAACGCACATCAATTTTGCTCAGCTCAGCAGCGATCGCGTCCCCGTCGCGGCTTTCCCACAACGGTGCGGAAGGATCCTGGTCACTAAAAATCGTTAATGCACTCATGGTCAACCCTCTTATAAGAATGTTTCTAAGGCTATCTGATCAAAACGATTAACTTGCAGGTGATCGCTGAGTTCGTCCGCGTCATCGCGGATCAGCTGACAGGTATGCCAGCCCGCTAAGCGCGCGGCATCCAGCTCCTGACGGATGTCTGATAAAAACAGTAAATCCTGCGGCGGCAGGATCAGTTGCTCAGCGATGTTCTGATATGACTCCGTTTCACGCTTAGCACCGACGCGGGTATCGAAATATCCGCTGAACAGTGAGGTTAAATCACCGGCATCGCTGTAACCAAACAACAGCTTTTGCGCGTCCACCGACCCCGAGGAATACACGCAAAGTTGCAGACCTTCAGCTTTCCACGCTTCCAGCTGCGGTGCGACGTCAGCATACAGATGCCCGCGAAAATCGCCGTTTTCATAGCCGGTACGCCAGATGATGCCCTGCAACACTTTCAGCGACGTCGATTTCACGTCGTTATCCATGTAAGTAAAGAGTTGTTCAATCAGCGCCTCGACGCTGGCCTGTGGCCGGTCGATTTCTGCGCGTAAGGCATCCAGTGCCGCCGCAACGTCCGGCTGTTCATGCTCATGGCGCAGGAATTCAGCAAGACGCTGACGGGCATACGGGAACAACACCTGATGCACAAAACGGATATCCGTGGTGGTACCTTCAATATCAGTCACAATGGCGCGGATCATTTAGCCTCCAGCAGGCGACGTTGCAGTTCACACTGGAATAAAAATTCCAGCCCTTCCAGATGGCGGCGCGCTTCGGCCACATCCCGTCCCCAGCAGGTCAGCCCATGACCGCGCAGCAGAAAACCATACTGCAACGGCGTGTGCTCCGCTGATGCGATGATCTTCTGCGCCAGCGCGGGAATATCCTGACTGTTGTCGAAAATCGGGATCACCACCTGATCAAGGTGCGAGGTCTGGCCGCTGAGCGATTTCTGCATCTCATAGCCTTCCAGCACCAGCGCAGCACTGCGTTCTACCCGCGATAACACTGTCGAATTGACCGAATGGGTATGCAGCACCGCGCCTGTTTCAGGATAGCGGGAATACAGCATGGTGTGCAGGCCGGTTTCCGCAGAAGGACGACGTCCGCTGGGCGCAAGGCCGCTTTCCAGTTCCACCAGCAGGAAATCGTCTGCGGTGAGTGATCCTTTGTCTTTTCCCGATTCGGTGATCAGGCAATGAGCATCGCCTTCGCGGACGGACATATTGCCGCCCGTTGCCGGGCTCCAGCCCTTCTGACCAATCCAGTGACAGGCTGCCAGCAGCGCGCCCAGTTGCAAATTCTCTGTCATCGTATTCCTGAAAAGCTGTGCGTTGAGGGACGGAGTTCGGAATGAAATTGACGCTATTTACCGCGATATATTCAATGTGTTGCGGCTTAGATCGAATTGGCATTTAGCCATCTAAGCGTCTCGATTGCCAAATATTAACATCGTGTTATATTGTGAGCAACATCGCTATTTGCACACCTGACGCCTGTCAGGTCAACGGTCCAGGAGTATTGACCCGCCATGAGCACAGCAGCATTGATCCCCGAAAGTAAACTTCCTGCATTAGGCACCACGATTTTCACCCAAATGAGTGCGCTGGCGCAGAAACACAATGCCATTAACCTGTCGCAGGGGTTTCCTGATTTCGACGGCCCGCAATATCTGAGGGATCGTCTGGCGTATCACGTCAGTCAGGGCGCGAACCAGTACGCCCCGATGACCGGCACGGCGCAGCTACGTGAAGCGATTGCCACCAAAACTGAACAGATTTACGGCTATGCACCGGACGCCAACACCGACATCACCATCACGGCGGGCGCGACAGAATCGCTGTATATCGCCATCACCGCGCTGGTGTCGAAAGGCGACGAAGTGATTGCTTTCGACCCGAGCTATGACTGTTACGCCCCGGCGGTAGAACTGGCAGGCGGCGTGATGAAACGCATTCAGTTGCAGCCACCGGAATTCAAAGTGAACTGGGCGGAATTCGCCGATCAGATTACCGACCGCACAAAGCTTGTGATCATCAACACGCCGCATAACCCGTCGGCTACCGTCTGGAGCCACAGCGACGTCGGGCAGCTTTGGCAGATCATTGCGGATAAACACATTTTCGTGCTGAGCGATGAAGTGTACGAGCACATTTGTTTTGCGCCGGAAGGTCACGCCAGCGTGCTGCGACATCCGCAGCTGCGTCAGCGCGCCATTGCCGTATCGTCGTTCGGCAAGACTTACCACATGACCGGCTGGCGCGTGGGATATTGCATCGCACCGGCGGTTATCAGCGCCGAACTGCGCAAGGTGCACCAGTATCTGACCTTCTCCGTCACCACGCCGGTTCAACTGGCGCTGGCGGATATGCTGCGTGAAGCGCCGGAACACTGGCAGGAATTACCGGCCTTTTATCAGGCTAAACGCGACCGTCTGGCGCAAGGGCTGGCGAACAGCCGTCTGAAAGTTTTACCGAGCCAGGGCACCTATTTTCTGCTGGTCGATTACAGCGAGGTGTCCGGTTTAGACGATGTTGCATTCTGCCACTGGCTGACTGAACATGTGGGCGTAGCGGCCATTCCGATGTCGGTCTTCTGCGCCGCGCCTTTCCCACATAAACTGATCCGGCTGTGCTTTGCCAAACAGGAAGCCACGCTGGACGCTGCTTCGGAGCGCCTGTGTCAACTTTAAAACTGTCCGTATTGCAACAGCCGCTGGTGTGGCTGGATGGCGAGGCGAACCTCGCACATTTCGACGGCCTGCTCAGTGCACTGACCGGCCGCGACCTGATTGTTCTTCCTGAAATGTTTACCACCGGTTTCGCCATGCAGGCACCGGGCAGTGCGCTGCCTGAATCGCGTGTCGTGCAATGGCTGCAACAGTGGGCGAAACAACTCGGGGCAATGATTGGCGGCAGTGTGGCGTTAAGCACTACGGAAGGCGCCGTGAACCGTTTTCTGCTGGTTGAACCGCAGGGCAAGGTGCATTTTTACGATAAACGTCACCTGTTCCGCATGGCCGGTGAACACAATTATTATGTAGCGGGCAAACGTCGTGAAATCGTCGAATGGCGAGGCTGGCGTATTCTGCCGCAAGTCTGTTACGACCTGCGTTTTCCGGTGTATTCCCGCAACCGGCAGGATTATGACCTGGCGCTTTACGTCGCCAACTGGCCTGCCCCGCGCAGCCGCCACTGGCAGACGCTGCTCGCCGCCCGGGCGATTGAAAATCAGGCTTATGTCGCCGGATGCAACCGCGTCGGCACCGATGACAACGGCCACTACTACAGCGGTGACAGCCTGATTATTAATCCGCAGGGGGAAGAGCTGGCGCGTGCTGAGCCGGGTTCGGCGATGATTATCGACGCAGAGTTGTCGCTGGAAGCGTTACAGGATTACCGCGAAACCTTCCCCGCCTGGCGCGATGCCGATACCTATTTGTTACATGACTAAAAAAATGCCCCGGACTTTTCAGCCGGGGCATGTTTAATTCCTGCCTGTCTGTTTAGTTCCCACCAATAAAGTCCATTTTACCGATGTTCACGCCCAGATGGCGCAGAATGTTGTAGGCGGTGGTGATGTGGAAATAGAAGTTCGGCACGGCAAACACGGTAACATAGCTGTGCGCAGTAAATTTCATTTCACGATTTCTGCCTTTCACCACGATCTCACGGGATTCATCGCCTTCCAGCTGTTGTGCATCCACACTTTTGATAAAACGCAGCGTTTTGGCGATGCGCTCCTGCAACTGGGCGAATGTTACTTCACTGTCTTCCATTGCAGGCGCGGCGATACCGGCCAGACGGGCAATTGCGCCTTTCGACATATCACTGGTGATTTGCACCTGTCGCGCCAGTGGATACATATCTTCTGCCAGACGGGTATTCAGGACTTCTTCTTCTGATTTTCCGTTTTCCTTTGCCCATGCCGCGCCTTTTTCCAGCAAGGCTGAAAGATTTTGTAAACCACGAACAAATTGTGCCGCCGTACTGCCATAAAGCGATGCTGACATGATGCTTCCTTAATGAATGATGGGTTAGAACAACTGGCGCTACCTTAGCGCGTTATGGTCTGAACAGCGCGCCGTTTTATAGCAATGAAGTGTGACGAAAAATCCGCTTTGCGAGCTGCCCCTGTCTTTTTGTCAGCGCATGTAAAAACATCCCGGTGTGGATCACTTCTTGCATTCAATACCCCCGCAAAAACATCTGACAGAGGATCACTGATGACTATCACCTTTATTGCCCACTCCACGCCCGAACCTGCGTTGTACGGCGCGATGGCAGCGATACTTGCTGAGCTACGCGCTTTGCCGCTGTGTCACTTTCCCGTCAGCCATGATGCGCAACGTTACCCGAATGCCCGCCAGCACGTGACGGCGCAAGGGCATGCACTGACCAGCGGGCTGCTGTGGCTTGAGCGCCTGACCGGGCGCGGTGCGGGTGAAGAATCCGGTGTTGAATCCCTGATTTATCGGGCACTTAAAGAAGATATCGTCGTACCGTTGCGTGAACCGTTATCCGCAGAACTGGCAGTGCAAATCGCGGAACAGGGTATTGAAATTGAATCATTAACCGTGGTGCGTAATCAGGATAAATTCCAGCTGGAAGACGGCATCACCGGCAAAATTCGCAGCAACGGCTGGGGGCGTGATGCCTTTGGCCGCTGGGCATTAGGCCCGGTTTCACAACCGGTCATGCGGGCAGGAAAAACCCTGCGCGTGGCACTGGTCGGGGATTTTACCGAGCAGCGTGACAGTTATCCGGCGATGCTGGCTGCACTGGGAGACGCCGCCGATGCACTGGCAATGAACATTGATGTGATCTATGTGCCATCGACGTTACTGGGCAGCCAGCTCGACTGCACGCTTTTCGACGTCGACGGCATTATGTTGCCGGGCGCGACACTCACCCGCAGCGACACGCAGGCCGGACAACTGGCGACCGCCACCTGGGCTCTGGAAAACCAGACGCCGGTATTAGGGATTAATCAGGGTATGCATCAGATGATCACTGCGCTGGGGCAGAAAGTGCTCGGGCAGGAACGCGTGGTGATGCACGGGCCGTCGACGCTCGGCAGCCTGCAAACCGCGTTGCCGCTGGCCGAGCACGTGCAGCCGCGTGTGGGGAATCATCCGGTCATTACCCGCAACGGCAGCCTGCTGGCCAATAAAACGGGGGATGAATTTATGCTGCGCTACAACCAGCGCCGCTATCTGAATCCGCATTTGCTGGCTGAGCTGGAAAACGCCGGGCTGATCGTTTCAGGGTATGACGAAAGTGGCGAACAGGCGCAGGCTGTTGAGCTGAACAATCATCCGTTCTTTATGGGTGTGCAGGGGCAGCCGGAGCTGATGTCACGCCGCGAGCGGCCAAATCCGCTGCTGATGGCGTTCCTGCAACAGGTACGTCAGGGCAACCGTGACCGCGATGTCAGCCACGCCGCGCTGACCCAAAGCGTGCGGCTTAAACATCCGCACCTGCTGATGGGCTGACTGAAAGAAAGATCTAACTGCCGCGATACGTTGAATAAGAATACGGACTGATCAGCAGCGGCAGATGGTAATGATCCTGATCACCGTCGATCACCACATCAATGATCGCCGAGTGATACAGCGTCTCACGACCGGTGGCGGTGAAATACGCGCCGATATCCGCACACAACCGGTAATGCCCGGAGGTGACCGGTTCCGGCGTTAATTTTGCGGCGCGGCCATCGGCATCGGTTTGGATTTCACTGATGATCGTGACGTTCTGCCCTTCAATACATTCCAGCCAGACGCGCACATTCGCCGCGGGCTGCCCTAAAGACGTATCGAGAATATGGGTAGTGATGCGGGTCATTATTGAAATATCTCCTTTAAACGCAGCAGGGTAATTTCTTTGAGTTGTTGCGCCGTTTCCTGATCTTCAGCCTCCGGCGAATTCTGTAGCCGCCGTTGCAGATTATCAAGGATCTCCTCTGAACTGCGCCCTTTAGCGCGGATCAGAAACACCCGCCCGAAACGCTGCTCATAACGCAGATTCCCCTCGTGCAGTGCATCAATCACTGCCTGCTGGCTGATATTGAGCGTCGCCTGTTCGCCACGGGAAAGCTGCGCTTCTTTACTGGCACCGGCGGCGCGTTCACCGATACGCGGGTGCGCCGACAGCGCCTGAGTAATATCTTCAGGTTGCCAGTTTTCGCAGGCCGCTCCGGCGCTGTGCAATACGTCTTGCACAGAAGCATAAGGTCGCGCATCGCTGACGGTTTTCGCCCACGACGGGATATTCACCAGCGGGCGTAACAGGGCTACCGCTTCGAATTCGGATAATGCGTTGAATTCTTCAAAGGTCATAAATGTCCCTCAGCAAAACTCAGCACCGTATTGATATACGCCTGCACCGCGTAAGCTACATCGCCGGTGGTGACCGATTCATCGGGATGATGGCTGATGCCGTCCTTGCAGCGCACAAACAACATGCCGACCGGCCAGCATTCAGCGATAGCAATCGCGTCGTGCCCTGCGCCGCTTGGCAGTGACATCGCCTGCCCCTGTAAATGCAAAACACTCTGGCTGAGACGATGCTGTAAACCGTCGTTACATTCAGTCGCGCTGATGCCATAAAACTGTTCGGCGGCAAACGTCAGCCCGCGACGTGCAGCAATATCGCGGCCCTTCGCCAGCAGCGTTTCCAGCAGTGCCGATAAATCATCATCACGCGGTCCGCGTACATCCAGCGACAATTTCACCTGTCCCGGAATGACATTCACCGCACCCGGCAGGCATTCCAGCGTGCCCACTGTCGCCACCAGATTGCGGCCGGTGGCGGTGGTGATACTTTCAATGGCCAGCGTCCATTCGGCGGCGGCAGTCAGCGCGTCCTGACGCTGCCCCATCGGCACGGTGCCGGCATGACCGGCATGACCGGTAAATTCACAATTCAGGCGACGCGCGCCGTTAATCGCCGTGACCACGCCGAGCGGCACATCCGCCGTTTGCAGGCACGGCCCCTGCTCGATGTGCAATTCCAGGTAAGCGCAAAAGTCGCTGACCGCACGCTGTGATGCGCCGATTCTCAGCGGGTCCAGCCCGACATCACGCATCGCCTGGGCGACCGAAATCCCCTGCGCGTCCTGACGTTCCAGCCAGTCCGCGGGCCAGGTACCGGTCAGTCCACGACTGCCGAGCAGCGTGATGCCAAAACGTGTGCCTTCCTCATCGCAGAACCCGACAATTTCCACCGCCATCGGCAAACGAATGCCGTTCTGATGCAAATGCGCCACCACCTCCAGCGCGGTCAGCACGCCCAGCGGGCCGTCGTAACGCCCGGCATTACGCACGCTGTCGAGATGTGATCCCAGCAAAATGGCCGGTGCTGTCGCATCCAGCCCGTCATAGCGCCCGCAGATATTGCCGACGCTGTCCTGCCAGACACGCATCCCGGCGGCAGTCATCCACTCGCCCACCTGTCGGTTAGCCTGCAAATGTTCCGGCGAGAGATAGACGCGGGTCAGTTGTCCCGGCGTTTCGCTGATGGCGGCGAGTGCGTCGCAACGCGCCATCACCCGTTCAGCGGCAAGCTTTGCGCTTTCTGAAACCGCAGCCAGCGTAAAAGCTTCAGCCATTACTGACCTCCCGCGTAATGATCCCAGGCACCCTGCGCCCCTGCGCCGTATTTTGACGCAAAGCCGAGACGGTTGAGCACCGCTTCAAGCGCCACCAGCGTTTGCAACACGCAGTCTTTACGCGCGTTGTAACCCATGGTGCCGATACGCCAGATTTTCCCGGCCAGCGGACCAAATGAGGTGCCGATTTCAATGCTGAAATCATTAAGCATCATCTGGCGAACCTGTTCGCCGTGGATGCCCGGTGGAATGACTACGCCGAGCACGTTGCTCATGCGGTTATTCAGGTCGCCGAACACTTCCAGCCCCATGCCCTGAATGCCTGCCAGCAATGCGCCGCCGTGTAATTTATGACGGGCGATGCCGGTATCCAGCCCTTCTTCCAGAATGATGCGCGCACATTCACGCGCCGCAAACAGCATGCTGGTGGCTTCGGTATGGTGGTTAAGACGCTCCGGCCCCCAGTAATCCATGATCATCCCCAGATCGAAATAGTTGGAGTAGATCATCTCGTCGTCGCCGTCAGCATGGTCGGCGGTACGGATACCTTGCTCGACACATTTACGGCGGCGGATTTGTTCTTCAAAGCGCGGGCTGATGGTCACTGGCGAGCTGCCTGACGGACCGCCGAGGCATTTTTGCAAACCGGCAGATACGGCGTCTAAACCCCATGCGTCGGTTTCCAGCGGGTTACCGCCAAAGGACGCCGTGGCATCAGAGTAGAACAGCACGCCGTGACGGTGGCAGATTTCACCCAGTTGCTCCAGCGGCTGCAACATGGTGGTGGAGGTATCGCCCTGCACGGTCAGCAACCAGCGCGGTTTAACGGATTTAATCGCATCTTCGATTTGCTGCGGATCAAACACTTCGCCCCACGGCACTTCGAGGGTATGAACTTCCGCACGACAGCGACGGGCAATTTCGCACAGCAGATGACCGAAACGACCAAACACCGGCACCAGCACTTTGTCGCCCGGACGGATACCGGAAAGCAGCACGGCTTCGATACCGGCGCGCGAGGTGCCGTCGATCAGGAACGTCCACTGATTGTCGGTTTTGTACAAGGCGCGGTACAGCGCCATCACTTCGTTCATGTAGCCGGTCATCACCGGATCATATTGCCCGACCAGTTGACTCGCCATCGCCCGCAGTACGCGCGGATCGGCATTGATGGGTCCCGGCCCCATCAGCAGACGGGTTGGCGGGTTGATTTGTCCGGGAGAGATGAAATCTGACATAGTTAATCCTTTACGATGTTAGCTTGCGGCAGCCTCAGTAAGGCCGCGTACGGATGCTATAAATTGTTTTAACTCCGGCGTTTGCGGGTTAGCAAACAGCGCCCGGCTTTCGCCCTGTTCCCACACGGTGCCCTGATGCATAAACACCACGCGGTCACCCACTTCGCGGGCAAAATTCATTTCGTGTGTCACCAGCACCAGCGTCATACCTTCTTTCGCCAGTTGCTCGAGCACTTTCAATACTTCGCCGACCAGTTCCGGATCCAGCGCCGAGGTGATTTCATCACACAGCAGCACTTTCGGGTTCATGGCCAGCGCACGGGCAATCGCCACGCGTTGCTGCTGGCCGCCGGAAAGATTCGACGGGTAATAATCCATGCGATCCGCCAGACCGACTTTCGCCAGCATCTGCGCGGCCAGTTCACGGCATTCGGCAGCGGACTTTTTCAGCACGCGGCGTGGCGCCAGCATGACGTTTTCCAGCGCGGTCATGTGCGGGAAAAGATTGAAACTCTGGAACACCATGCCCACGGAACGGCTGATGTCACGCGCCTGAGAATCGCGGTCGGTAATGGTCATCCCGCCGAGTTTGATGCTGCCTTCCTGATAGCCTTCCAGCCCGTTCATGCAGCGCAACAGCGTACTTTTGCCTGAACCGCTGCGGCCGATGATCGAAATCACTTCGCCGCTGTCAATATCCAGATCCACGCCTTTCAGTACGTGGTTCTGACCGTAAAATTTCTGAACCTGGTTGATGGTGATCAGTGGCATTACTGTTTCTCTCCACGCAATGATTTTTCTAAATGCTGGCTGTAACGGGACAGCGGATAGCACATCAGGAAGTAGCCCAGCGCCACTAATCCAAACACTTTGAACGGCTCATACGTCACGTTGTTCAGCATCGTTCCGGCTTTGGTCAGTTCGACAAAACCGATAATCGAGGCCAGCGCGGTCCCCTTCACCACCTGCACGGAAAACCCGACGGTCGGCGCGATAGCAATGCGCAGCGCCTGCGGGGTGATCACCCGCCATAACGTCTGGCCGAAATTCAGGCCGAGACAGCGCGACGCTTCCCACTGGCCTTTCGGTAATGCGGCAATACTGCCGCTCCAGATATCCACCAGATAAGCGCTGGTATACAGCGTCAGCGCCAGCGCGGCGGCGGTCCACGGGCTGACATTAATTCCAAACAGGCCAAGGCCGAAGAAGGCCAGGAATAGCTGCATCAGCAGCGGCGTGCCCTGAAACAGCTCGGAATACAGACGGACAAAAAGCGTCGGCCAGCGGCGTTTGGTGAGACGCAGTAACAGCAACGGCAACGTCACCAGCGTGCCGCCGATAAAAGCGGTCAGCGACAACAATAACGTCCAGCGCGCCGCCAGCAGGAGATTGCGCACAATGTCCCAGTCGGTGAAGGTCATCATCAGTTTTCACTCCCAAAGACACGGCGTCCGGCCAGCAGCAGCAACTGACGCATCGCAACCGACAGCAATAAATAAAACAACGTGGTGACCAGATACACTTCAAAACTGAGGAAGGTGCGCGACTGAATTAAGTTCGCGGCAAACGTCAGTTCTTCATAGGACACCTGCGATACCACGGAAGATCCGAGCATCACGATAATGCACTGGCTGACCAGCGACGGATAAATGCGTTTCAGCGACGGCGGCAGCACGATGCGCAGAAACGTCTGACTGCGGGTTAATCCCAGCACGCGCCCGGCTTCCCACTGACCTTTCGGCGTCACCTGAATACCGGCGCGGATAATCTCCGTGCTGTAGGCGCCGAGGTTAATCAGCATCGCCAGCAGCGCCGCTTCACCGGCAGTCATTTTCAGGCCAATGGCTGGCAGGCCAAAGACAATGAAAAACAGCTGCACCACAAACGGCGTATTACGGATGGCTTCGACATACACGCCCCAGACCGCACGCAGGGTTTTATGGTTGCCGCAGCGGATGGCCGCGCCGCAAATCCCTATTGCGACACCGCCAACCGTTGCCATTACCGTCAGCTCAATGGTGGTCCATAAACCGGCCAGCAGTTCCGGCATATAAGGCCATAGCGCGCTAAAGTTAAGCTGATAGGTCATGAAAGATCTCCGTCAGGCCTCTGATCACGCGCCGATGGACGCTGGCAGCGGTGCCTTCATCCATTTTTCAGACAGTGTATTCAGCGTCTTGTCTTTGATGCCTTCGGCGATCAGTTCATTCACTTTGTCTTTCAGCGCGGGTTCGTCTTTACGCAGACCGACGTAGCATGGTGAATCTTTCAGCATGACTTTCGAAACCGGTGCTTTGGCCGGGTTCATGCGGGCAATCGCGGCGACCACCAGGTTGCCGGTAGCGATGTATTCCACCTGGCCGGAAAGGTATGCAGACAGCGTGGTGTTGTTGTCTTCATACCGCTGAATTTTGGCATCTTTCGGTGCCACGCCGGTCAGTGCCAGATCTTCCACCGCGCCACGGGTCACGCCGATGGTTTTACCGGACAGTTCTTTCAGGTCGGACAGTTTGTCACCCTGGGCACCAAACACGCCGAGGAAGAACGGTGCGTAAGCGTTGCTGAAGTCGATGACTTTTTCGCGCTCAGCGTTTTTACCCAGGCTTGAAATCACCAGATCGACTTTATCCGTTTGCAGATAAGGCACGCGGTTGGCGCTGGTGACCGGCACCAGTTGCAACTTAAGTTTCATCTTATCGGCCAGATAATGCGCCATATCGATGTCATAACCTTCCGGCTGCAAATCCTTGCTCACCGAACCAAACGGCGGGAAATCCTGAGGAACAGCCACACGCAGCACGCCACGTTTCTGAATATCCTGCAACTGATCCGCCATTACGCTGGATGCCTGAAGCACCAGCATTGCCGCACCTGCCCATGCCAACAGCCGTTTGTTCATGTTCATAGATTATCTCCGGTGAAAGGTTTTTGGAACGATAGATTCTTATGTTTATAGCTTTGCAACGAATGTGCCAAAAGCCGTGCAGCAGAAAAATTGTGCACAAAGTCACGGTATGACAAGGAATTAGACAATGAGAGGCGCGATCAGAAGAGGTTTTTTGCCCTGAATCAGGGCAAAAAGCGTGAACCAATGAAAAATATGATGCACTGAAATTGTGCGCAAGCACCAGAAAAGCGCCCGATTTGTTCTTCAAACGGGAATCAGCGCTGCTCCAGCTCATCCAGATCGTTATACAAATCGCTTATCTGATGAATACGCTGGCGGCCTGAAGCGAGCATATCGTGCAGCAATGCATTGCTGAGCAAATTCGCCAGACTCATGGCAGAAGAATAACTGTCGAACGCCGATACGCTGTCGAGCGGAGCAGCCAGATGCCAGGTTGCCAGCGGGATAAGTGTCTGCGCCTGCGGCTCGCAAATCAACAACACCGGCACGCCAAGTGACTGTAACTGCATCAGAATTGCCTTCGCCATGCGCGGCCTGCGGCGGAAAGCGACGAAAATCACCACGTCCTGCGCGGTAAGATCCACCAGTTCTTCCGCCAGCGTTTGCCCCGGCTGCGGCATTATCATCACGCCAGCGCGCACCTGAATCAGTTGCTGACGCAGGTGCAGCGCCACCGGGTAACTGTTACGAAAACCCAGCAAACGTACTTGCCGCGCCTGATTCAGGGCGGCGATCAGCGCACCAAACTGGGTGCCATCAATCTGGTTAATCCACTGCGTCAGGTTGGCCATTTCCTGTTTATAGTGCCGTGATAACAAGGTGTTACCTTGCACCGCGTCGCGGCTGTCGGTCAGCGGCATCCCGCTCTGGCGCAGGGTGCGCATTTCATCGCGCATATCGCGGTAGCTCGGGTAACCGAGGCGTTTGAACAGGCGGCTGACCGTGGCTTTCGATACGCCGCTAAGCCG
Source organism: Rahnella sp. NRRL B-41462 (assembly GCF_003263525.1). NCBI lineage: Bacteria > Pseudomonadati > Pseudomonadota > Gammaproteobacteria > Enterobacterales > Yersiniaceae > Rahnella > Rahnella sp. NRRL B-41462. The sequence continues at coordinate 148,710 of NZ_JYDF01000009.1, forward strand.
CGCCAGTTCGGCGCTGTTATAGCTCATCAGGTCGTCAATACTGGCAAAAATAAAGTCGGCCACCCGCTGTTCCTGCGGCGTCAGTTCTGCGTAATGGTCACGCAGACGCTCATCAATCTGTTTCATCTCTGGCCCTTTTGTAACCAATGTTTCAGTAAATCAGCGGAACATACCATGCACTATGCTTGCCAATGCAAGAGAAATTAGCGCTAAAGCTGCAAGGTTTTGCCGATGTGGAACACCTCTTGCTTAACTTTATCCCTACGCGCCCACAACCCTGCAAGCACGGGCAGCATAAAAAAGCGTTTCTAAAAAGGACATCGCATGATTAACAGTAACAGCGCACCGCTGGGCATGGCGGTCACACCTCATCATCTGGCGAGCCAGAGTGCGCTTGCGGTATTGCGTGAAGGCGGCAATGCCATCGAGGCCATGGTGGCTGCGGCCGCGACGATTGCCGTGGTCTATCCGCACATGAACGGGCTGGGGGGCGATGGCTTCTGGCTGATCGTGCCGCCGCAGGGCAATCCGGTGGCGATAGACGCCAGCGGTGCCGCAGGCTCCCTCGCCTCTCTCGATTTCTACGCCGGTGAAACGCACATTCCGCACCGTGGCCCGAAAGCCGCGCTGACGGTAGCGGGTACCGTCGGCGGCTGGCAGGAAGCGCTGAATGTGTCGGCTGAATTTGGCGGCGAGCAAAAACCGCTCTCCCGCCTGCTGCGTGACGCCATCCGTTATGCCGCTGATGGTATTCCGGTGACGGCATCGCAGGAAGCGGCGACCCGCGCCAAGCAACACGAACTGAAAGATTTCCGCAGCTTTGCCGATGTTTTTCTGCCTAACGGCGATGTGCCCCGCGCCGGAAACCGCTTCACTCAGCCGCAACTGGCGCAGACGTTATCGATGCTGTGCGAGGACGGGCTGAACAGTTTCTATCGCGGTGAGCTGGCCGACAATATGGCCGCCGACATGGAAAAGCTCGGCATGCCGGTGACCCGCGCTGATCTCGCGGCTTACAGGCCACAGCGCCGTGTGCCGTTGCGGCTCAAACACAGTAAAGGCGAAATCTACAACCTGACACCCCCGACGCAGGGGCTGGTTTCGCTGGCGATCCTCGGCCTGACTGACCGTTTGCCGCTGGAAACCATGGACGAAAGTGCCACCATTCACAGCGTGGTGGAAGCCACCAAACTGGCGTTCGGTCTGCGCGATCGCTTTATCACCGATCCGCGCATGATGACGCAGGATGCACAGGAACTGCTGGATCCACAGTATCTCGATGCTCTTGCGACCCGCATCAAACCACACAGCGCCGCCGACTGGGGTAAAGGTAAAGGGCCGGGCGATACCGTCTGGATGGGCGTGATGGACAGCAGCGGGCTGGCGGTTTCTTTTATCCAGAGCATTTATCACGAGTTCGGCAGTGGCGTGGTGCTGCCGGGCAGCGGCGTGTTGTGGCAAAACCGCGGCGCGTCCTTCAGCCTCGACGCCAGCCATTTACTGGCGCTGGCACCGGGCAAGCAACCGTTCCATACCCTCAATCCTGCCGCCGCACGCTTATACGACGGGCGCACCATGGTTTACGGCTCGATGGGGGGGTGACGGCCAGCCGCAAACGCAGGCCGCCGTGTTTATCCGCCATGTAGTACAGGGGCAATCTTTGCAACAGGCGATCAGCGGCCCGCGCTGGCTGCTTGGCCGTACCTGGGGCGAGAGTTCGGATTCACTGAAACTCGAAGGCCGTTTTGCCTATCCGACGCTGGCCGGGCTGAGGCAGCGTGGTCACGACGTCGAACTGTTGCCGGATTTCAGTGAAGCCGTCGGTCACGCCGGTGCCATCGTTCGTCACACCAACGGCATGTTTGAAGGTGCCTCCGACCCGCGCAGCAACGGCAGCGCCGCCGGTTTTTGATCAGGGTTTGCATAACAGAATGGATAAGGAAGCAGAATGAAAAATACCTCCGCAGCGACCGACTGGGCCGCCTATATCCGCCAGATGGAATCCGTTCTGGCGCTGGAACTCGACGACGCACGCCGTCAGGAATTGCTGGTGCAGTTCAGCCGCATTGCCCAAATGGCACAACCGCTGATGGATTTACCGCTGGATCCGCGTCTGGAAATTGCCGGGGTGTACCGCGCATGAAATCGTTTGATAGCTTTACCGTCAGCCAGTTACATCAGGCGATTGCGCAGGGCGAAATCTCGGCCACAGAAATCGCCACCTCTACGCTCGACGCCGTTGAACAGGCCAATCCGGTCATCAACGCCTGGACGCAGATCACCGGTGATCGCATGCTGAGTGAAGCAGCGAAAGTGGATAAAAGCCGCGCCAGCGGTGCCGTACTTCCGCCGCTGGCGGGCATTCCTTATGCGGTGAAAAACCTGCTGGACGTGGCCGGTGAAGTGACGCTGGCCGGTGCCAGCCTCAACAGCAGCAACGCCGCTGCACGCCATGACGCCTGGACGGTTTCACGCCTGGCTTCTCAGGGCGCGATGCTTTCCGGCATGCTGAATATGGATGCTTACGCGTACGGTTTCACCACAGAAAACAGCCATTACGGTGCCACCCGTAACCCGCGGGATCTGGCGCGGGTAGCCGGAGGCTCTTCCGGTGGTTCGGCCGCCGCCGTGGCTGCCGGGCTGGTGCATTTCACCCTCGGCAGTGATACCAACGGCTCGATCCGCGTGCCGTCCTCATTAAGTGGTATTCTCGGCCTGAAACCGACCTTCGGGCGGATTTCACGTCGCGGCAGCCAGCCGTTTGTCGCCAGCCTCGATCACATCGGCCCGATGGCACGTTGCAGCGAAGATTTGTCGCAGGTCTATGACGCCATACAGGGCACGGATCCGCAGGATCACTTTCAGGCTGACAAACCTGTCACAGAAACATTTTCCCAGCTTAAGCGCGGGCAACAGGGCCTGCGCAGCGCCGTACTGGGCGGATACTTTTCTCTCTGGTGTGACGACCACGCCAAAGCAGCCGTACGCCGGATAGCGCAGGCACTGGCAGCCCAGGAAGAAATTGAAATGCCACAGGCCGGGCTTGCACGATCCGCCGCGTTTATCATCAGCGCGTCGGAAGGCGGCAATCAGTACCTGCCAAAACTGCGCAGCATTCCGGAACAGTTTGAGCCACTTTCACGTGAGCGTCTGCTCGCTGGCGCAATGATCCCGGCGGCATGGTATGTTCAGGCGCAGCGTTTCCGTCAGCAATTTCAGCAGCAAATCTTGCCCTTGTTCGATCATTGGGACATTCTGATCGCCCCTGCCACGCCGTGTCCGGCAACGTTGCTTGGTCAGGAAACCATTCGCATCAACGGTCAGGATCTGCCGACACGCGCCAACATGGGCATGCTCACGCAGCCAATTTCGTTCCTCGGCTTGCCGGTGGTGACGGTGCCGGTCACCACGTCGACCGGCCTGCCGATAGGATTACAATTGATTGCGCCACCGTGGCGCGAAGATCTCTGCCTGCGTGCCGCCTGGGCACTTGAGCAGCAGGGAATAGTGAATGTCAGCAGTTCTCCGGTGATGCCCGCGTAACAACCCGCATCCCCGTTTTCCCAGGGTGAAGTGAAAAGAGTAAAGAGAGTCACTATGAAAACTGAACATATCGACCGCCCGGCGATCCTCGCCGAAATGAATGCGGCGTTTTATCGCTATGAACAGGCGCTGATCACCAACGATACCGCCGTACTCGACGAACTGTTCTGGCACGACCCGCGTACCGTGCGCTATGGCGCGGGAGAAAATCTTTACGGCATTGACGCTATCCGCGCATTCCGCACCGCGCGATCGTCACAAGGGTTAGACCGGGAACTGGTCAACACGACTATCACCACGTTTGGCGATGACATGGCGGTCGCCAGCACAGAATTCCGCCGGGAAGGCAGCGACAAGATTGGTCGCCAGCAGCAAACGTGGGTGAAGATGGCGAGTGGATGGAAGATTGTGGCGGCGCATGTGAGTCTGATGGTTTGACCGAACCAATGGGCGGTTCAGCTTTGGAAAGCTGAGGAAACTGTTCTTTTCCAGGAATGGACGGTGACAATTTCGGTTCCCACCGAGGGGAAATCTGAACGGTGATAATTTCGGTTTCTCAATAACAGCGATCACTTATCGCGCTGCGCCGAAACCGCCCAAAAGGGGCCAGGACGGGCCCCTCTTGGATCTCCCACGTCTTTTAACTGCGCGCTATCGCAGGCATGACGGACATGTTCCGGTAGAACAGAGAGTGGCGCAAAATATTGCCGCTTCGCGGTTCCTTCTCTCGGTCTTCGAGCCTGTGGTCTCGAAGCCGCTCCGTTCAGCAAAATTTTTGATCACGCCAATGCACTTTTCTAAAAGATGAAAGCAGTCTGCCTTTGAATTTAAAATCGCGCGGGCGATTCAGAAATCTTGCCGAACGGAGCGGCCTGAAGACCTAAGGCTTCAGGACCGAGAGAGGGAACCGCGCAGCGGCAAGATTTCCAGCCTGTCACGGTGATACCTGAAACATATTATCTAGCGATAGCGCGCAGTGAAAGAGCCTGGGATTCTTAAGGGGTGCGGCGATAGGCGCCCCTTAAGGCCAGTTTGGGCGGCGAGCCCAAGGTTTTGAATTTGAATTTGAATTTGAATTTTGAATTTGAATTTGAATTTCGAGATTAAACACCGAAATGTTTAACCCAATGTTCCGCAATTTCCTGCCGCTTACACACCCACACGCGATCATGCGATTCGACGTAATCGAGAAACCGCTGTAAAGCGCGAAATCTCCCCGGGCGTCCCAGGATCCGACAATGCATCCCAATCGACATCATTTTCGGTGAGGTTTCACCCTCGGCGTACAACACGTCAAATGTGTCTTTCAGGTAGGTATAAAACTGTTCGCCGGTGTTGAAACCCTGCGGAGAGGCAAACCGCATGTCGTTGGTTTCCAGCGTGTAAGGGATGACCAGATGCTGCCTGGTTTCGCCATTTTCCAGTTTTACCGGCGTCCAGAACGGCAGGTCATCGCCATAATAATCGCTGTCATACTGCAACCCGCCCGATTCCACCACCAACTGACGGGTGTTCGGGCTGTCGCGTCCGGTATACCAGCCGGACGGCGCTTTGCCGAACAGGTCACGCAGCACGGTGATGGCTTTTTGCATGTGCTCCGCCTCTTCGGTTTTGCTCATGTCCTGATAATGGATCCAGCGCCAGCCGTGGCTGACAACATCGTAATCCGCTGCTTTGATCGCACTGACGATTTCCGGATTGCGAGCCAGTGCCATTGCCACGCCGAAAACGGTCAGCGGTAAGCCGCGTTTCTGAAACTCATTGTGGATGCGCCAGAAACCAGCACGCGAACCGTATTCGTACAGCGAATCCATCGACATGTGGCGGTCGGGGAAACTGGCGGCACCGATAATGTCTGATAAAAATTGTTCAGAACCGGCATCACCATGCAGAACGTTATTCTCTGCGCCCTCTTCATAATTGAGGACAAACTGTACCGCAATGCGCGCGTTGCCCGGCCAGTTAGCGTGGGGCGGGCGTCCGGCGTAACCGATTAAATCGCGCGGGTAAGCATCAGTAAAACCGTATTCAGTATCAGACATAGTGTTCTCTCAGATTCAGCCCGGCAAAACGGCCAGACAAGGGTTTTTCCAGCGGATAATCCAGATCACCGTGTTTACTGGTCGTCAGGCGAAGAGCTGCCAGTGACTCGACCATTTTGACCGCCGCGCTGACGCCATCGATCACCGGTATACGCAGCTCGCGCGTCAGTTCCTGCGCCAGATCGGCCATTCCGCCACAACCGAGCACGATCGCCCCGCTGCCGTCAGATTTTTTCGCCGCGATACACTGCTCGCGCACTTTTTCCTGCGCCAGCCCGCTGCCGTCTTCCAGTGATAACACCGGCAGATCGATGGCGTGCAAGGCCGCGCAATGGCGTTCGAACCCGTACTGATGCAGTAAATGCCGGGCGATCGTCAGTGTACGCGGCAAGGTCGTCACGATAGAAAATCGCGTCGCCAGCATCGTCGCCAGATGCATTGCCGCTTCCGCAATACCGATAACCGGCGCATGCGCCAGCTCGCGGGCAGCCAGTAATCCGGGGTCACCGAAACAGGCAATAATATGGCCGTCGACACCGGCATCGCGTCCGGCTTTTATCTGCTGCAACACGCCCAACGCGGCAATCGCTTCATCGAAATGGCCTTCAATTGACGGCGCACCTTCTTCAGGGCAAACGGCCAGAATTTGTGTATCCATCCCCGCAACCGAGCGGGCAGTTTGCGCCATCACTTCGGTCATCGCCTGGCTGGTGTTCGGATTGATCAGTTGTATACAAAGTGATTTGACCATCAGCCTGGCTCCTTACCTGCAACCGGCTTCTGAACCGCAAATATCTGCGCAAAATCGGGGGTCTGCCCGTTATGTTGCTCAAAACGCAGACTGGCGACGATGGTGTCGAAATGATGCGCCATGCTTGCCGTCAGCCCGGCGACGTCGCGCTTTTTCAGCAACTCAATAAGGTCGTCGTGATCATGGCAACGGCAGCCCTGTTGCCACGGTGCGCCCCAGGCAGCAATCGCCAGCGAGGAACGCAGGGTCAGTTGCGAGACAGACTCAGTCAGCACTTTATTGCCGGAAATAGCCTGAAGCTGAACATGGAAGGCGGCGGAAAGGCGGATCGCAGCGGCACCGTCACGTTCATCGTGCGCACGCTTTTCTTCCTGCACCAGTTTTTTCAGCGCCACCAGATGTGGCGACTGGCAATGCGCAATCACCAGCGGCAGGTTGGCGCACTCCAGGATTTTACGGGTTGCGAAGACATCGCGCGATTCTTCAGCGTCCGGCGTGGTGACATGCGCACCACGCTTGGGCAATAACGTCACCAGTTGCACTGCGGCAAGGCGCTGCAGGACGCGGCGAATCCCCGTGCGGCTGACTGAAAACACCTCAGCCAGCGCTTCTTCCGGCAATTTACTGCCCGGCAAAAGCTGGTGTTCCACAATAGATTTCACCAGCGCGTTATAAATATGGTCGTCCTTATCCTCGGTAAAATAGGCCGTATTAAGCCCGTTCCAACTGGTCATTGCCGTTACTCCGTATACCGTTCGAGAATTTAATCGTATACATGAAAGTTAATTTTTGTATACAAAAAATGAAATTTGGCCTGATTCATGCAGTGCTCCTGTGACTGCTTTTTAACTTTTGGCAGCCGGCATCCGGCTTCCGACTTTCACATGTTGTTTATGACAGGAGCACGATTTATGCCAAATCAGGAAATCACCTCCGCCACGGCGTCATCAGAACAGAGCGCCGGGATCATCAAACCTTATTACAGCCCGAAGCTGTGTAACGATGATTTAGCGCCCACCCGTGACCAAAACTGGAGCTGGTACAACATATTTTCTTTCTGGATGTCCGATGTACACAGTATGGGCGGCTATGTGGTGGCCGCGAGCTTCTTTACGCTCGGCCTGACCAGCTGGCAGGTTCTGCTGTGTTTGTTGTGCGGGATTTGTATCGTGCAGATTTGTGCCAACCTGGTGGCGAAACCGAGCCAGCAGGCCGGTGTGCCTTACGCGGTCATTTGCCGTCAGGCATTTGGCGTATTCGGAGCGAATATACCGGCAGTGATCCGCGGGCTGATCGCTTTCGCCTGGTACGGCATTCAGACCTATCTGGCGGCTAATGCGTTAATGCTGGTGCTGCTCAAATTCTTCCCATCGCTGACACCTATGACCCTTCCGCACTGGCTGGGATTGTCGGCGCTGGGATGGGTGTGTTTCGGCATTATGTGGGTGTTGCAGGCGATGGTGTTCTGGCACGGGATGAGCGCGATTAAGCGTTTTATCGATGTGGCGGGTCCGGCGGTATATGTCGTTATGCTGATGCTGGCGGGCTGGATTTTGTATAAAACCGGGCTGAGCAATATCTCCTTTACGTTATCCACCAAAACCCTGACGGTCGGCCAGCAAGGCTGGGAAATGCTGACCGCCACGGCGCTGGTGGTGTCTTACTTCTCCGGTCCGCTGCTGAACTTCGGCGACTTCTCACGTTACGGGAAAAGCATGGGCGAAATCCGTCGTGGTAACCGCTGGGGCCTGCCGTTTAACTTCCTGCTGTTCTCGATTGTGACCGTAGTGATCGTTTCAGGGACACAATCACTGTTCGGGCAGATGATCACCGATCCTATCGAAACCGTCAGCCGTGTGGGTAACAGCGTGGCTGTGGCGCTCGGCCTGCTGACCATGATCATCGCGACCATCGGTATCAATATCGTGGCGAACTTCGTGTCTCCTGCGTTCGACTTCTCTAACTGTTCGCCGCAGAAAATCAGTTTCCGTACCGGCGGGATGATCGCCGCAGTCGGTTCTGTTCTGCTGACACCGTGGAACCTGTTCCAGTCACCGGAAATTATCCACTATACGCTGGACGTGCTGGGATCCTTTATCGGGCCACTGTTCGGGATTTTACTGGCGGATTATTACCTGATTAAACGCGGTCATATGGATGTGGATGCGCTGTTTAACGCCACGCCTTCCGGCCGTTACTGGTACCGCAACGGGTTCAACCCGAAAGCGATTGCCGCGCTGGTGCCGGCGGTGGTGATTGGTCTGGTGATAAGCTTTACGCCGAGCCTGCATCAGGTAGCGAACTTCAGCTGGTTTATTGGTGCCTTCCTGGCTGGCGGTTTCTATCGTTACATCGCCCGTCATGATCGTGCGACCAGCGGTGCAATTGGCTATATGAAAACCGAAGCGGAATAACAGGAAGGAAATAGCCAGGACGGCTGAAACGACGAAGCCCTGAGTGATTTCTCACTCAGGGCTTCTGAATAGTGGCGGAACGGACGGGGCTCGAACCCGCGACCCCCTGCGTGACAGGCAGGTATTCTAACCAACTGAACTACCGCTCCGCGTTGTGTTCTGGTTAAGAACGGAGCGGATATTAAGGAATGGCCGCCGTTACGTCAATGCTTTTCCTGATATTTTCAATCAACCGCACAGTTTTTCCGCAGGCTGGACAATTTCAATCCAAAAGTCAGAAAAACGGCTTACGAACGCCACAAACAGCTACCGCCCTTTTTCACCACTAAATCTAAACGCTCTTCATGCCACGCCAGTTCCTGATCAGTGGCGGCGATGACTTTTAACCCGGAGGCTGGCCGCGCAACACGCTGGATCCCCAAGCCGTCAGCGCCAGTATTTTGCTCGCCTTCGTGGGTGAATTTAATGCTGGTCTGGCCGCCGGTCATCATCAGATAGACTTCGGCAAGAATCTCGGAGTCAAGCAACGCGCCATGGAGCGTACGCTTGCTGTTGTCGATCAGGTAGCGATCGCTCAGGGCATCGAGGTTATTACGCTTGCCCGGGAACAGCTTGCGCGCCATGGCCAGGCTGTCGGTAATTTTGCAGAACGTCTCGGTTTTCGGCAGATTACGGCCGAGCATGTCGAACTCGTAATCCATAAAGCCGATGTCGAACGTCGCGTTATGAATGACTAATTCGCCGCCGCGAATGTATTCAATGAAGTCGTCGGCCACGTCGGCAAACGTCGGTTTATCAGCGAGGAATTCGTCGCTGATACCGTGAACGCCAAAGGCTTCCGGATCCACCAGACGATCGGGTTTGAGATAAACATGGAAATTGCGCCCTGTCAGGCGGCGGTTAACCACTTCAACAGCACCGATTTCGATAATCCGGTGCCCTTCATAATGGACGCCGAGTTTATTCATACCGGTGGTTTCGGTATCGAGAACGACGATCCTGTTAGAGGTGTTTTGTAAATCCATGGCTCATTATCCAACGCTGACAGTCAATTACAGAAACGATCTGCCCGGCGCGAGACAGGGTGACGCGCCGGGCACTTTTTCTTACGCAGGGATTTGCTGTGTAATGCAGTGGATGTTACCACCACCCAGCAGAATTTCACGGGCAGGAATACCCGTGATTTTGTACTCAGGATACATTTCACCCAGCAACTTCTCAGCCTGCTTATCCGTTTTAGCGTCCAGTAGCGGGAAGATAATGTGGTTGTTGCTGATCAGGTAATTGACGTAAGACGCCGCCAGACGGTTACCTTCCACACGCTCAATGGCTGTGCCCGGCAACACCCCGATCGTTTCTTCCGCGGTGGCATGCATAACCGGAGGTGAGGGCATTTTCCAGATTTTCAGGCTGCGCCCTTTGGCATCTTTCGCCGCTTCCAGCACTTTCAACGCTGCCGCCGAACGCGCGTACTGCGGATCCTGCTGATCGTCAGTCCAGTGCAATGCAACTTCTCCCGGACGCACGAAGCAGCACATGTTATCAATGTGACCGTCTGTTTCATCGTTAAATACGCCGTCTTCCAGCCAGATGAATTGCTTAACACCGAGGAGTTCCCGCAATTTCGCCTCAATCTCTGCCTTCGACAAATCAGGATTGCGGTTAGGATTGAGCAAACATTCAGCGGTGGTCAGCAAAGTGCCTTCACCATCAACATGAATGGAGCCACCTTCCAGTACCAGATCCGTTGAAACATAAGGAATGTGATGATAGTTCGCCACCTGACGCGCCACCCGCTGATCACGCTCCCAGCTTGAGTAAAGGCCACCGTGCAAGCCGCCCCATGCGTTGAATGTCCAGTCAATTGCCAGACGTTCACCTTGCGGATTGACCACAATGGTCGGGCCGGTATCACGCATCCACGCATCATCGCTTTCCATTTCCACCAGCGTAATTTGTGCTGGCATCACTTCGCGTGCATTTGCCATTTCTGCTGCCGGAACCGCCATAAATACCGGCGTTTTGGTCGCAATCGCTGCCGCTACGTTAGCAAAAGCCAACTGGGCCGGACGCCCGTTAGAGCGCCAGTTATCGGTGCGATAAGGCCAGATCATCCAGACAGCCTGCTGCGCAGCCCATTCAGCGGGCATCGCAAAACCTTCAGCCTGAGGATTGATATCAATAGAAGACATCAGTTATTTCCTTGTTGAACCGTCGGACGTCGCGATTGCGCCATACATTTCAGGACGGCGGTCGCGGAACAGACCCCAGGATGCACGCTGTGCAGCGATAGCATCCAGATCAAAGGTATGAACCAGCACGGCTTCTTCCGTTTTGTTGGCCTGCTCAACCAGCGCACCGGTCTGATCAGCAATGAAGGAAGAACCGTAGAAGGTCATTTCATAATCAGGAATGAATTTGCTTTTTTCAGTACCAATGCGGTTTGAGGCGATCACCGGCACCAGATTTGCCGCAGCGTGGCCCTGCTGAACACGGGTCCAGTGTGGCTGGCTGTCAATTTCCGGATAGGCCGGTTCGGAACCAATCGCTGTCGGATAGAAGATAATTTCCGCGCCTTGCAATGCCAGACAGCGGGCAGTTTCCGGGAACCACTGATCCCAGCAGATACCCACGCCGATTTTCGCGTAACGGGTATTCCACACTTTGAAGCCGGTATCACCAGGAATGAAGAATTGTTTTTCCTGATAGGCCGGGCCGTTCGGAATGTGAGTTTTGCGATAGACATCCAGCACACTGCCGTCAGCATCAATCATGACCAGCGAGTTATAATAGGCGTTATTGCACTTCTCAAAGAAGCTCAGAGGAAGCACCACTTCCAGTTCTTTCGCCAGCGCAGAGAAATGGCGGATAAGCGCGCTGTTGTCCAGCTCCTGTGCCAGGCTGTAATGCTCAGGGCTCTGATCAATACAGAAGTAAGGTGCAGCAAAAAGTTCCTGAATCAGAATAACTTGCGCGCCTTTGGCATGTGCCTGGCGAACCAGCTTTTCGGCGTTAACAATATTATTTTCCAGATCCCAGCTGCAGCTCATTTGTGTTGCAGAAACCGTTACATTTCTCATCAGACATCCTTAAAGCATTGAAAAATTGGCAGTGAAAAAACCATGAAAGGCTCAACTCGCTCAGAGTTTTGAACTGGCACTCTGCATTTTCCTATTATATTGCAAAAGACAGCGCTCTCCAGCCAAAAGAGTGATGAATGCCCGGGCAACCTGTTTCATCCCCCCGCTTTCAGACAGTTACACCTCAAGATATTGCTGTGCCCGGCACGGCGGTTTATGTCAGACTTGGTTTTTACATTTGATGAAAGAGCCTGCCAGATATGACCAAACAGGTAGAAATTTTCACCGACGGCTCCTGCCTGGGTAATCCCGGCCCCGGCGGTTTCGGCGCGATTTTACGCTATAAGCAACACGAAAAAGAGTTCAGCGCGGGTTTTCGTCTGACCACCAATAACCGCATGGAAATGATGGCGGCGATTGTGGCGCTTGAAGCTCTGAGCACACCATGCGAAGTGACGCTGAGCACCGACAGCCAGTATGTTCGCCAGGGGATCACATTGTGGATCCACAACTGGAAAAAACGTGGCTGGAAAACTGCCGATAAAAAACCGGTGAAAAACGTCGATTTGTGGAAGCGTCTTGATGCCGCGATCCAGACGCATGAACTGAACTGGATGTGGGTGAAAGGCCATGCCGGACACCCTGAAAATGAACGCTGTGATGTGCTGGCGAAAGAAGCCGCAGGGAATCCGACGCTGGACGATTTAGGCTATCAGGCGGAGAATTAATTCCGCAGGCCCCACAGCCCATCTCAACCTTCCCCTTGTGAAAGGGGAAGGTGCAAGACTTCAGTCGCGATGCTCCTTCCGGTAACTCTTCGTTGCACCCACCGCCTGCGGTATTTTCTGTTTCTGCGCAAGAACTTTTTTCGCGGTTGGCGTCAGCGGGAAAGTCCGTTTACGGGCAATAATCAGCGTCATGCACCCCAGCGCGGGAAGGTGCGTACTCAGCAATTTTCCGCCATTCTTTTTCCACGGCAGCACGTGAAAACGCCGGTGCACCATCACTTCATAATTAAGCAACGACAGCCAGTCGAGCAGACGCATTTGGGTAAACAAGCGGCTGCTGTACGGCTGACGTTTGCGAAAAAGCGGCATCAGTTTGCCAATGCCCAGCAGGCTGAGCGGATTAAAGCTACTGAGCACCATCCAGCCATCATCAATCAGCACGCGGTCCACTTCGCGCAGAATGCGGTGCGGGTCATCCGCGTAGGCCAGCGTATGGCTGAGCAGGCAGGCATCCACTGATTTTGCTGCGAAAGGTAAATGGTACGGATCACCCCGTACATGCAGCCCCTCGCCTTCCTGGGCAAAGTTTACCTGATGCGAGATCGGGCATGCCCGGGCGTCGATTTCGGCACTTAATGCGCCGATTTTCAGCAGGTGGAAACCGTAAAGTTTCCCCCACCAGGGTTGCAGTTGTTGCTCAAGCGCGGCACGGTAGTAGCCGCCGCACGGGATCTCATCCCAGGAAGCCGGAGCAACAATGGTCTTGCGGATGCGGGCTGGTCGCATAGTTTATTATCTTCTTTCAAGCAGTTGCCAAAGAGAGGTTGCCATGAATCTTATCAGTATTCCGGCGTTGCAGGACAATTACATTTGGATGCTCGATGACCAGCAGGGGCATTGCCTGATCGTCGATCCCGGCGAAGCAGCGCCAGTTTTGGCCGCGTTGAAAAAGGCCAATTTAACCCCGACAGCCATCCTTCTGACACATCATCATCACGATCATGTGGGGGGCGTTGATGAGATTTCGAGCCATTTTCCGGGTCTAAAAGTATACGGACCTCACGAAACTGAGAATAAATTTAGTCAGACTAGTCTTAAAAATGGTGAAAAAAGGGTAATTGGCGGTCTGGAATGGCAGATCTTTGCTACGCCCGGTCATACGCTTGGTCATATTTCATACTATAGCGCGCCTTATCTTTTCTGTGGAGACACGATGTTTTCCGCCGGATGTGGTCGTTTGTTCGAAGGGACGCCGGAGCAAATGTACCAGTCGTTTCAACGGTTAGCGGCGTTGCCTGACGAAACATTAGTCTGCGCAGCACATGAGTACACTCTTTCAAATCTTAAGTTTGCGCGCTCTATTTTACCGGAGGATGATGATATTCTTTCTCATGAGCACAAAGTGCAACAAATGCGTGAAAAGGGACAATCTTCCCTGCCTTCAACCCTCGGTCTTGAGCGTAAAATCAACCTCTTTTTACGATGCGATGACGTTGATTTACAAAACAAATTAAACCTTAACGATCCCTTAAAGCCTGACTGGCAGGTTTTTGCCTATTTAAGGGCACTCAAGGATAGCTACTAGACCCAAAGGTTGTGTTTTTTTCCGAAGCAAAGTATTATCGCTCGTCTTTTAAGCAACTATGACACACACATGAAGGCAAACGCGATCCTAATAATCGCCTCCATGTTGCTCACAGGTTGCCAGGCGTCCAGGCAGGGCGTGAAGGTACCGGAACAACATGCACAGAGTTTGTCTTCAGCAAGTCAAAGTGAAGAAGCAGGACAGTTCACAGGTGATGGCCGAGCGGCCTCTGGGGGATGGTTGGATGGAAACGACACCGTCTCCCAACAAAATCTGTGGAACTTCATAGGCGACGAGCTGAAGATGAAGGTTCCGGATAATCCCCGGATCCGCGAGCAAAGAGTTAAATATTTAAAAAATAAGAGCTATCTCCACGATGTAACATTACGGGCAGAGCCGTACATGTACTGGATCACCGAGCAGATTAAGAAACGTAATATGCCGATGGAACTGGTACTGCTACCCATAGTGGAGAGCGCTTTTGACCCCAAAGCAACCTCATCAGCTAACGCTGCAGGGTTGTGGCAAATTGTGCCGCAGACGGGTCGAAACTATGGTTTGAAACAAAACCAGTGGTATGACGGACGCCGCGATGTTGTGGCTTCGACAACTGCTGCGCTTGATATGATGCAACGTCTGAACAAGATGTTTGGTGGCGACTGGTTACTGACCGTTGCTGCGTATAACAGCGGTGAAGGCCGTGTCATGCAAGCGGTGAAAGCGAACAAAGCCAGAGGCCGTTCCACGGATTTCTGGGCACTGGCGCTGCCACGTGAAACATCGATTTATGTGCCGAAAATGTTAGCCCTTAGCGACATTCTCAAGCACAGCAAGAAATACGGTATCAATCTGCCGAAACCGAGTGAAGACCGTGCTCTTGCGCGTGTTGAAGTCGGACAGCAGATGCAACTGACCCAGGCGGCTGAGATGGCGGGCATGTCCCTGACCAAGCTTAAGTCGTTTAACACTGGCTACAAGAAAAATGTAACCGCGCCGAATGGCCCGCATTACATTGTTCTGCCGAAGGCGCATGCCGACCAGTTAAAAGATTCACTGGCTGATGGCGATATTGCCGCAGTACAGGAAACCAAACTGGCCAGCAACACTCCGTCAGGTGCAAAACAGTACAAGGTTCGCTCCGGCGACAGCTTGTCTGGCATTGCAGCCCGGCTGAATGTGAAGACCCGTGATTTACAGCGTTGGAACAATTTGCGCTCAGCAGGCGCGTTAAAAGTTGGGCAAACACTGCAGGTGGCGGATAACAGCGTCAGCAATACCAGTGCCAATCGCGGCAGTATCACTTATCAGGTACGTAAAGGTGATTCATTGTCGAGCATTGCTAAGCGTCACGGCGTCAACATCAAGGATGTGATGCGCTGGAACACCAATGCCGACAACCTGCAACCGGGCAACAAGTTAACGTTGTTCGTCAGCAACAAGATGAGTCCTGATACCTGATTCGAAAGGTACCGGTAATAAAAAAGCACCCTGAATATTCCGGGTGCTTTTTTTATGTCTGCGTTTTTTAGCGGACGAATTAAGCGTTATTGCGTCAGCGGTTTTCCCGCCATAAATTCTACCCGCAACGGGTTATGGTCAGAGGCTCGTGTTTCCATCACCGATGCGCTGGTGACGCTGAGATCCCGGTAGAAAATGAAGTCCAGCGGTCTGCCGAACGCCCGCTTGCGGTAATCAGAAGGAAAACGGACTTCCTCCAGATGGATATTTCCCGCAAAGCCAAACAAGGCATTGATACGCTGTTTGCTCCACGCATTAAAATCCCCGGCCATGATCACCGGCCCTTTGTGATTAGCAATCTGCTCACCAATCGGATCCAACTGCTTGCTGTAAACGTCGATGCCAATGCTGAAATTGACCGCATGAATGTTCACCACCATCAATAAACGACCATCTACAAGCGGATACACCGTAACTAAAGCCGATTTAGACAGCCTCAGAAGCGGCTCACGCTCACGCAGCGGGCAACAATAAACCGGATGTGCCGCAGAGAGTGTCATCACGCCAGAGGGGTGCTGAGGCAGCATAAAGGCAGGCACCTGATCGGCGGCCAGATAATTTGAGGTCGCGTAACGGATCAGTTCAGGGGTTGTCTGGGCTTCCTGAAGCAAGACCAGTTGCGCATCTTTGCCATAATCACGCAGAACTGACAACCAGTCAGCCCGCTGTTGTTTGAAGATATTCCACACCATCACGCGCAAAATATTCGAATTGGGCAGTGCAGCACCCGGCGGCAAATCTGGTCCTAAATGTGCGAGGACTCCCGGAAAGATTTGCTCTGCGGGCTGACCTGCGACATACCTCATTGCATATGTTTTTTTCCGCACGCTAATCGCCTGTTTACCCGTTATATCGTTGCTATATGAGAGAGATTCTCACAGCGAAAGCTCAGTATACGCCCGCAAGCGCTCAGGCCAAATCTGTTTACATTGGTATACAACCTGGTCACATCTATAGGCTAGCATAAAAATAAAAACGGCCCGCCAGAGGCGAGCCGTGCAGACGCAGAATGACAGGATAATCAGGCCAGCGCCGCTTTGGGTTTTCGGTCCAGATGCCCGCTCAGGCAGATAAGCAGCAGCGCGCCCGCGACGATAACCGCTCCAATCCATGGCGTTTGCGCCAGGCCAAGGGTGGAAACCACCTGCCCGCCAATCACTGACCCCAGGGCAATACCGACGTTAAAGGCCGCAATGTTCAGGCCGGAAGCAACATCGACCGCATTTGGCGTCACCTCTTCGGCTTTCTGCACCACATAAACCTGTAATCCCGGTACGTTACCGAAAGCAAAGATGCCCATCACCAACAGCGTGATTAACGCCGGAATACCGAAACCTGAAGTGAACTGGAAAATCAGGAGCAGCACAGCGAGTGCGGCAAAAATAATCGTCAGCGCTTTGACTGCGCCATGACGGTCAGCCAGTTTGCCGCCCCAGATATTCCCGATGGCCACCGACACGCCATACGCCAGCAGGATCCAGCTCACCATGCTGGCTGAGAAACCGGCTTGTTCCTGCATCATCGGAGCAAGGAACGTAAAGGTAGTGAATACGCCACCGTAACCCAGCGCGGTAATGGCGTAAATGAGTAACAGTCGCGGATTCATCAGCACTTTTACCTGATCTACAATGCGTGACGCAGGTTTGTTTTTGATGTTATTGGGCACCAGAATAGCGCTGGCAATAATCGCCACGACACCAATAACTGACACGGCGAGGAAGGTTTCGCGCCAGCCAAAATGCTGACCTATAAATGTCCCGAGCGGCACACCGGTCACCAGCGCGACGGTCAGACCGCCAAACATCAGCGCAATCGCAGAAGCCGCTTTTTCTTTCGCCACCAGACTGGTGGCGATCGTCGAGCCAATAGAGAAGAAAACGCCATGCGCCAGACCGGTCAGCAGACGCGCCATCACCAGCGTGCTGTAATTCGGTGACTGCCACGCCAGCAGATTACCCAGCGTGAACAACACCATCAAACCAATCAGCAGCGCTTTGCGCGGTACGCGGCCGGTCAGCGCCGTCAGAACCGGTGCGCCAATCGCCACACCGAGGGCGTATATAGACACCAGCAAACCGGCTGACGGGACCGAAACCCCCAGTTGCTGCGCGATAGTCGGCACCAGCCCGACGATGACAAACTCTGTTGTTCCTATAGCAAACGCACTGATGGTCAGTGCTAATAGTGCAAGCGGCATAACCTTTACTCCACATGAATATCGATTTGATGGCGACGATTATCAGCTTGTGCTTAAATGACTTAAATAACCAAAGTATCAATTTATTTATGCTGGAGTAACAACAATGCGAGCCAGTTCCGAAGAGTTGATTACGTTTGTGACTGTGGTGGAAAGTGGCAGTTTCAGCCGTGCCGCTGAACAACTGGGTCAGGATAATTCAGTGGTCAGCCGGACATTAAAACGTCTGGAACAAAAGCTGGGGATCACCCTGCTCAACCGCACCACGCGTCAGATCAGCCTGACGCACGAAGGCGAGCGCTATTTCGTCCGGGTACAAAAAATCCTGCATGAGATGGCGGCTGCAGAAGATGATTTGCTGGAGAACCGCGACGATCCGCAGGGGCTGTTGCGAATCGATGCCGCAACCCCGGTCATTTTGCATGTCATTTCACCGCTGGTGGCCGAATTTACTGAACGTTTCCCGAAGATGTCGCTCGCACTATTCTCCTCCGAGAGCAATATCAATCTGATCGACCATAAAGTGGATGTGGCGATCCGCGTCGGTGAGCTGGAAGATTCCAGCCTGCGGGCGCGCAAACTGATGCTGAGCTATCGCAGCGTGCTGGCTTCGCCGGATTACCTGAAAAAATGGGGAACGCCGCAAAGCGCCGATGATTTACTGAAACACCGTTGTCTGGGCTTTAACGAAGTGGTTGCGCTGAATAAATGGCCGCTGCTGTGCGCTGACGGTCAGCAACTGACGGTCACACCATTTATCAGTTCAGGAAGCGGTGAAACACTGCGCAGGCTGTGTTTGCAGGGCAATGGTATTGCCTGTCTGTCGGATTTTATGACTGATGAAGATGTGGCGCGGGGTGATTTGGTAAAACTGCTGGTGCCGGACATTATGCGCATCGCCATGCCGTTGCACGCGGTGTATTACAGCGATCAGACCGTCAGCACACGTATCCGGTGTTTTATTGATTTTCTCAGTGAGAAGCTTGGGGCTGGAAGAGCTTAAATGCCTGCTTCTCCCCCTTTGCAGGGGGAGGCGTTGTGGATCAATCCCACGCAGGCGCCAGACCTTCAGGGCTGACCAGACGCCCGTTGCGTTCAAGCGCAGCGATCTGCTGCATATCCGCATCTGTCAGCGTCAGTTGTTGCGCCAGCAGATTACTTTGCAGGTTTTCACGTTTGGTCGATGACGGGATCACCGCGTAACCCAGTTGCAATGCCCAGGCCAGAACGATCTGTGCAGGTGTTGCGTTATGGCGGGCGGCAATCTCAATAATCGTCGAATCTTTCAACGCGTCGCCGTAAGCCAGCGTCATGTAAGACGTCACGGCAATACCGTTCTGGCGGGCAAAATCGACTACGGTCTGGTTTTGCAGGAACGGTGAAAGTTCAATCTGGTTAGTCGCAATCTGATCCGCGCCCACCGCGTCGATCGCTTCCTGCATCAGTGCAACGGTAAAGTTGGAAATACCGATTTCACGGGTCAGGCCCATTTTCTTCGCCTCAACCAGCGCATGCATTGTTTCTGCCACGCTGACGGCCTGATTCGGTGACGGCCAGTGGATCAGCGTCAGATCGACATAATCGGTTTTCAGTTTGCGCAGACTGTCTTTCAGGCTGTCGATGACTTTGTCAGCCGCAAGGTTTTCAATCCAGATTTTGGTGGTGATGTAAAACTCTTCACGCGAGACACCGCTTTCAGCCAGTGCATCGCCGACAGCCGCTTCGTTGTCATAAATTTGTGCGGTATCGATGGCGCGATAGCCCAGTTCCACGGCGGTGGCTACGGACGCTTTGACCACGTCATCTTTCAGGCGGAATGTGCCCAGACCGAATGCAGGAATACTCATCGTGTTCTCTCTTTTAATGTTTCAGGAAGATAAATCTTGGAGAGAGTATGGACTGCGCATTCATGGATAAAAACGACCGCTTTGCCAGAAGACTTTTGATGTGAGCGCAATAATCAGGAAAGGGAAAAACGGGTCCAGTGCCGTGAAACCTGCCAGATAAAACCGCCTGACGCGGCATCAAACCGATATTCATCAACGTCAGAGACACCGGCAGGCAACGCCAGCGCGCGCATCACGGACTCATCCGCAGCGCACCATAACCGGCTTTCAGCGGCAAGTTGTGAAGTAAACTGCTGATTGTCTGGATCCAGGCGAAGCCTGTCCATCTGCCACACACTGCCGCCCTGCTGTTTCAGCCACGCTTCACGCAGACACCATAGCTGCCAGAACGCCGTTTGCGGGCAAGCCTGTTCCACCAGCCACTGACATTCGATATCACTGAATGCGGCGCGTGCCACGTCAAGATAACGTGGGCGCGGGCGGATTTGCTCCACATCACCGCCACTTTCACCCGCCGGACATAACAACAGTTGCAGATGATTTTTACTGTGGCTGAGGGAGAAATGTGGCAGAGAAGCATCCGCAAAAGACGGTTTTCCCTGCGCGGAAATCTGCAGGGCGGGTAAGTTGTCACAGCCATTGAAAACTGACATGGCCTCGGCCAGAAGCGCCCTGCCCGCGTACCATTGCTGGCGGCGGGCAGGATTCATCCCTTCACTTTTTTCGAGCCATTCTGCGGGCAAACGTGACAACGAAAAGTTGTCATCCAGCGACGCAGTAATGACACGCGCAACATTCATCGTTACGGCCAGCGACGGAAAACTAAAGAGGTATTAATTCCACCGAATGCAAAGTTATTCGACTGGATAAATTCAGTCTGAATATGACGTGATTCGCCCATTACGTAGTCGAGTTCGCCGCAAAGCGGATCCGGCTGCGTCAGGTTGATAGTCGGCACGAACCGGTCTTCGCGCATCATTTCCAGCGACATCCACGCTTCCAGTGCACCGCAGGCACCGAGTGTATGACCAAAGTAGCTTTTCAGTGACGAGATTGGCGTCTGATTGCCAAACACCGCAGCGGTCGCGTGGCTTTCGGCAATATCACCGCGGTCGGTGGCCGTGCCATGTGCACTGATATAACCGATTTCAGAAGCAGGTATACCGGCATTTTTCAGCGCTTTTTCGATGCAAATCTGCATCGTCGATTGCTGCGGCTGAGTGATATGGGACGCGTCGCAGTTAGTGGCAAAACCCACGATCTCGGCGTAAATTTTCGCACCGCGCGCCTGTGCATGTTCCAGTGACTCGAGGATCAGTGCCCCGGCACCTTCGCCGATCACCAGTCCGTCGCGCTGCTTATCAAACGGACGCGGCGACAGTTCAGGGTGCTCATTTTGCTGGCTGGTGGCGAACAGCGTGTCAAACACAGCAGCTTCTGACGGGCAAAGTTCTTCCGCGCCGCCTGCCACCATCACCGTCTGGTAACCGTGTCTGATGGCTTCATAGGCATAACCGATCGCCTGGCTGCCCGAGGTGCAGGCGCTGGAGGTTGGGATCACCCGCCCTTTCAGGCCAAAGAACAAACCTGCATTCACCGCTGTGGTGTGCGGCATCATCTGCACGTAAGTCGTACCGGTAATATTGTTAGTGTGCTTTTCCGTCAGCATGGTCGCGAATTCGCTGACCGGACCCGTGCTGCCAGTGGATGACCCGAAGGCAATACCGGTTTCGCCGTCAGTCAGCACCGGGTCTTCCAGTAAACCGGCCTGCTCCAGCGCCAGTTCAACCGCACGGGTTGACAGCAGGGAGACGCGGCCCATCGAACGGATGCGCTTGCGGGTGTAATGCGCCGGGATAACAAAATCATCCACCGGCGCACCCAGATGCGTATTCAGCCCCTGGTAAATCAGCCATTCGTCCATGTGGCGGACAGCGTTTTTACCCTGTTGCAGGCGGGTGGAAATCTCGTCCCAATGATTGCCGAACGCCGTTATGCCTTTCATACCGGTAATGACTACGCGCTGGCTCATACCATGCCTCCGTTGATGGAGATCACCTGGCGGGTCACATAACCGGCGATATCTGACATCAGATAGCTTGCCAGTCCGGCAACTTCTTCTGCCCGGCCCATACGTTTGAGCGGGATCATACCCATTGCGGCATCGAGTGCCGTTTTTTCCATATCCAGCATGCCAGTGTCGATCAGCCCCGGCGCAATACAGTTAACAGTGATTTTGCGTTTCGCCAGTTCCAGCGACAGCGCTTTACAGGCACCGATAATTCCGGCTTTCGCCGCGCTGTAGTTGACCTGTCCGCGGTTGCCCGTAATACCGGAAACCGAGGAAAGCGCGATTATACGCCCGCCCTGACGCAGCCCAATCATCGGCATCACGCAGGGCTGTAAAACATTGTAGAAGCTGTCGAGATTGGTGTGGATCACGCCGTCCCAGTCTTCGTCGGTCAGTGCCGGAAATGCCGCGTCGCGGGTAATCCCGGCATTATTAATCACACCGTAGTACGCGCCGTGCGCCTCAATATCGGCTTCAATAACGTCGCGGCACTGCTGGCGGTTGCTGATATCAAACTGCACAATTCTCCCGCTGCCGCCGTTCTCGGTTATCTGTTGCAAGGTGCTTTCTGCCCCTGCTTTATCGCTGTGGTAGTGAATGACCACCAAAAAACCATCGCCGGCTAACTGGCTGGCAATGGCTTTGCCGATCCCTTTGCTGGCACCGGTTACTAATACCGAACGCATCATTCCTGTTTCCCCTGAGTTAACTTAATAAGTTCATCCTTGTCTGGCTGGTATGTATTCAGCCGTCCTTTTGCAACCTGCAGGTTGTCTTTTTCTTGTTTAATGCAGATCACGCCTTCGAAGCTGGCGAGTTTTTCATCGCGCAGCACCATTGAGACGCTGATGAATAATTCACTGCCTGCCGCAAATTCCGGCACGCTGCATTTCAAAGCCCTGCCGCCCAGCAACATGCCAACCTGAGGCGGTTCGCCACTTTGTGCACCGTGCCAGCCGCTCCAGACGCCGACCGTTTGCGCGATAAGCTCAAGGGCATACCACGCAGGTAACGCGCCACGGACATTGAGAAACGGCGCCAGCACGCTGTTTTCGGACACCACCACGCTGCACAGCGCAGTCTCTTCTGTGACGCTAAGTACCTTATCCAGCAAAACCATCGGTGATTCATGCGGCAGATAATGCTCCGCGCTGAGCCTACTCATGACGGCCTCCCGATCACAATGCAGGCGTTATTACCGCCAAAAGCAAACGAGTTGGAGAGAATAACGGGTTTCACCAGCGCTTCGCCTTTTTCCACCAGCCGGATCGCCGCCAGACGGGTATCACGGGGCATCACGCTGAAATCCTGTGGCGGCAGGTTAAGATTTTGCGTCAGGATCAGCCAGCCCAGCGCCGCTTCTGTCGCACCCGCCGCGCCCAGCGTATGGCCAGTGAGATGCTTGGTCGAACTGCACGGCGTCTGGCTGCCAAACAGCCGGTGTATGACAGCGGCTTCTGCCTGATCATTGAGCGGTGTGGCGGTACCGTGTGCGTTGATGTAACCCACGTCTGCCGCACTCAGCCCGGCCTGCGCCAGTGCCATGCGGATTGCCCGTTCCGCGCCGAGGCCTTCCGGATGCGGTGCAGACATATGCCACGCATCGGATGATTCGCCAGCCCCCAGTAATGCGACGTCTGCGGGCTCACGGGTCAGCAGGATCAACGCCGAGGCTTCACCGATATTGATGCCATCACGATCTTGCCCGAACGGCGTACAGCGTCCGCGGGAGAAAGATTCCAGGCTGTTGAAGCCGTTCACCGGCATCCGGCACAGGCTGTCAGCGCCACCCACCAGCGCCGCGTCGGCCAGCCCGGCGTCAATCAGGCGTTTCCCGCTGATAATCGCTCGCGCGCTGGATGAGCAGGCTGTTGATAATGTGTAAGCCGGGCCACAGAGATCCAGCAACTCCGCCATAAAAAGTGAAGGATCGCCCAGTTCCTGTTGCTGGTAATCATAGCCCGACGGAAATTGCCCATGCCGGTGCAGATGGCGCACCGCCTCTTCGCCTTCGGCAATGCCCGAGGTACTGGTGCCCATAATGACCGCGACACGATCTTTACCGTACCGGCTGACAGCCGCGTGAACCTGAGACTCAATCTGTGCCAGCGCAGCCAGCAATAACTGGTTGTTGCGGCTGCGGTGCGCTGACAGAGAGCCGGGGATCGCGGGCAGTTCGCCGGTCACCGCGCCGAGCCAGACCGGCCGTTCTTCCGTCAGCCATCCTTCCTGCAACGACATTCCCGGCGCGGCACCTGATGTCAGGCTGGCAGCGATTTGCGCATTGCTGTTTCCCAGCGCGTTAACCATGCCCACGGCCGAAAAATAAATCATGTTAGTCACCCACATTCTGGATAGTTATCTGGTAGTGGAACGCCATCTGCGTGATGGATACCGGCTGACGTCCGCTGCCCTGTGGCAGATAGTCGATGCGGGTGATCGTTTTGCCCTGGTTATCCAGTAATGTGCGGCGCAGCGGCTGATCGTCCAGTTTCCAGCCCGCCGGCAACAGCGGCTGCCAGCGCTGCGCTGGCCAGTAGCTCAGCATAATATCGGCCAGAACTTGATTTGCTGGAGGTAAACCGTCGATCTTCATGGCCTGTTCGGTGTGGATCCCCGTTTGATCGTAGACCACTTTGAACAGGCGGATCCCCAGAGGGGAAAGCCCGGCAAGCTGTAACGACTTTCCATCTGCATTGAGCAGCACCAGCAAAGACTGTTGTTTACCTTTCACCGTGGCTGTCAGCAACTGCTGCTGGCTGACCGGTTTATCCAGGGTGGGCGCGGGTAATTTCACCTGCACGCCGCGTTTCAGCCAGGCTTGCGGCTGCGTATCTGAAGGGGGATTTGTCGCGCACCCGACAAGAATAAAAATCAGAAGTGTCAGCGCTGGCAGCATAAGCCGGGTCATTTTTTGCGTCCTCTTTTTTTAGCTGGCAAGGTCAGTGGCGACAACAGAAATGCCGTTAATATGCCAAAGCTCAGCACGATGCCAAAACTGCTGATCGCCTGCGTGGAACTGAACACCAGCATACCGAACGTCAGCAACGTGGTGACCGCAGCCATAAAAATGGCAAACATGGATGTCGTCGGCGTGCCGCGTGGATTGGTGAAAAACAGGGTGTAATTGATGCCGATCCCCAGCACCAGAATCAGCGCCAGCAGGGAAAACAAATTAAGATTATGGCCACTGAAGCCCAGCGCAGCGACGCCCATCCCAAGGGAAAGTAAGGTCGGAACCAGGCAAACAAGCCCGTGTGGCAGGCGAAAACGCCAGAGATAAGTGACCGCAATGACTGCAACGGCGAGCGCCAGTAGCCAGGTCAGATAAACACGGTATTGCGAAAACAGTTCGCTGAATTCAGTTTTACGATCGATCCAGCCGGTCCCCGGCATGGATGCCGCCAGCGCCGCCATGGCTGCGCTGTCATGAACGCCATTCACCGGGATCAGTGCGGCGCTGCGCCCGTCCGGCAGGGACAGCCACAACAAACGCCAGCCCTCACTGACCACGCTGTTGCGCCATTCCGGCACATCAACCGTCTGCGCACTGAGATCCGGCTTCGCCACCGGGATCCCCGCCTGCTGCAATTGTGCAATAATTTGCGGTGCGTGCTGGCGAAGCAGCGATAAATCCCGCTGCTGCTGTGCCTGAGAAGGCAGAGTGATCGCCCGGAATCCGTCAATCACCCCCTTCTCTTTGGCCTGCGCCAGCTTTGGCCGCAATGCTTCCAGACGTTGCAGTGTCTGCTCTGCGCTATCGCCGTATACCACCAGCCATTTCTGATCGTTCGTCTGCCCGGTCAGCGCGGCAATTTGCTGTTCCTGTAGTTGCAAACCAGCCGGAAGAGATTGCAAATCCGCAATGTCATCATTGATTTTCAGCCGCGATATTCCTGCCACCACCAGCACTAAAATCAGTAACGGCAGGCCAATGCGCACAGCTTTGCGACTGCGCCAGGCCAGTAACCAGCGCATGATCAGCGTCAGCCCCGGCGCTGGCCCTGTCGGCAAACGCCTGGACAAATACGGATACCAGCACATCACGGTGATGCAGGCCGCACTCAGCCCGGCGGCGGCAAACACTGCCAGCTGCCGCAAGCCGGGGAATGGCGCAATCAGCAACATCAGATAGGCCACCACCGTGGTCAGCAGCGCCACCGATAACGCAGGGAACAGTTTTTTCAGACTTTCCAGCGGTGTGCTGGAATCGCCATGCACCCGCCGTTCGGTCAGGAAATACAGCGTGTAATCGGCAGAAATACCAACAATGCTGGTGCTCAGCACCAATGTCATCACGTGGATTTCACCAAATACCCACAGGGTAAACACCGTGCCTGACAGCGCGCCGATGGCGATTGACAGTAAGCTGAGCAGCATCGGCAGGACCGAACGAAACATCAGTAAAATCAGCACAAACACGCCAGTTACTGACGCCGCACCAATCGTGGAAAGATCGTGCTCAGCCTGCTGGCTGGCATAATTGCTGTAGAAAATCGTGCCACGCTCAAGCACTTTTGCACCCGGCCAGCGCGCCTCAAAAGCTTCTTTCACCGCACCAAGAGCCGCTACGGTTTGTTTAGCCGACGTGATGTCATAAGAAGACGCCTTCAGCTCGCCATGCACCATGTACCAGCTACGCCCCTTTTTATCACGGACCATCAGCCAGCCCTGATCCAGCGTCATACCGCCGCTGCTCTGCTGTTGCGCCATCTGCGAGGCACGAACCAGCAATAACGGATCGTTTGCCAGCTCTTTGCCACTGACGCCTGAAAATGCCGAATAGATCTGGCCGAGGATCCACTGGCTTTGCGATTCAGCACCTGCCGTCAGACGCTGGCGTGTGGCGTCATCGAGCAACGCATTACGGTGTTTGAAGAAGAAAGTGCCCCACTCCTGCTGACGCTGTGCGTCCATCGGACCCTGTACCTGACTCAGTTCAGGCAGCGTCTGCAAATGCTTCAGCCAGTCAGCAGCGGGCTGAATACCGGCTCCCGGCGGCGGACTGACCAGCCACATAAGCTGGCGATCCAGACGCTGAGTAAAGCCGTCAGAAAAAGCCTGCGGAATATCCGTTTCCTGCTGCTGCGGCAACAGCGCCAGAACGCTGCTGTTAGTCTGGCTGCGTGGCAGTAACCAGAACAGCGCCGCGACCAGTAGCACGATAATCAGCAGCCAGCTTTGCGCCAGTTTTCGATGAAGGTCAGGATGCAAAATGGCGTTTCTCTGCGTCAGTCAGCATGGCTGGCGTCGTTTTCTGATTGAAGAAACGAATATGCGTGGCGTCTCCCTGCATGTCATTAATATCGATATTGTTCAGAAAGGTTTCGCCATTGAGCGTAATACTGCGGAACAGACGGTTTAGCGGCGAGACCTTCGGCGTCAGAATCAGCGTCCAGGCGCCTTTACCGTGATCGGTAAAATCAAGCGAAAAATTCTCTTCCAGCACCTTGCGGTCTGCGTGGAACAGCGCGCTGAGCAAGGAATTAAACTGGAACATTTGCGGATTCGTCTCCGCCGTGACCACCTGTGGCTGCTGCCCCGCCATGATTTGCACCATGCGGTTTTCAGTCAGTAATAATGTCAGGCTGAACGGTTTTTCCTGCTGCCACCACAGCCCTTGTTGCCGGGCAATCAGCAGATTTCCGCTGGAATTGAGCGGTTGCGCCATCCCGCTGATGGTTCTTTGCTGCGCAAACTCAGCACGGAGTACCGGCACCTGGCTGAAGCGCTGTTGTAATTCTTCCAGGGCAACAGCGTTTGCCGTTACGCTGAAAACCGTCAGTACAAATAGCAAAAAGGCTTTCACAGGCTGACTCCTGTTTTATCAAAAAGAACCTGCGGCGAGACAAAACACATTTCTTTGGTGGCAGCGTCTACCGCGACCTGTAACGTGTAACCTGTCGTTGTGCGTTTACCGGTTTCGATGTCGTAAATCTGATAGCCGATGCGCAAACGGTTTTCGATTTCCTCAAGCTGCGCATGAACGGCAATACGCTGTTCAAAGAGCAGCGGCGCGATATATTTCACGCGGGTATCAACGATCGGCCAGACATAACCTGACGCTTGCATCTGACGATAACCGTAATCAAATTGCTTGAGTAACTGCTCGCGCGCGACTTCCAGATAACGGAAATAGTTGCCATGCCAGACCACGCCCATTGCATCTGCGTCGTGGAAAGGAACCGTGATTTCAACGCGGGTAGAAAATCGCGGATCGTTAAAACGCGGATCAAGTTTGGAAGTCATATCAGTCAGGTTTCCTGTCAGGGGCAACATCCGTCGGATGTTGCCAGAAATCATAAAAATTGAACCAGTCGTGAGGCGCCAGCAGGCTGTAATGCTCAAGTCGTGCGGCATAGTGATCGACGGCAGACTGTAACGCAGACAGGCGGCTGGTACGCGGCAGGATCAGAGGATCCGCAAAAGATTCGCAGTAAATATGCAGACGCTGTCGCTGCATGATGCCAAACATCAGCATGACGGGCGCGCGTAGCGCTGCAGCCAGAATAAAGGGCCCCTGCGGGAATGCGGCGGGTTCACCCAGAAACTCGCTGTAAATCACGCGGGCATGCTCTCCACGCTGATGAGGACTGGCAGATGTCCGGTCGCCGACAATCGCCACCCACTCACCGGCATCCAGTTTTTCCTGCAATAAAATGGCGGTCTCCGGCCCCATCTTGCTTACCTGGATAAGGTTAACCACGGCCTGCGGATTAATCTCTTTCATTACCTGATTGAACCGCTCGGCATGTTCGGTAAATACCAGCGCATTGACGGTAATGCGGTGATTGAGCGCGCCAATCGCGCGGCAGGATTCGATATCGCCTAAATGCGAGGCGAGGATCACCGTGCCACGCCCCGAGGCAATATGCGATTCGCAAATTTCGGGATTGACCAGTACCGCATCGGTCAGGGTTTTATCGCCCTGCCAGCTCGCCAGTTTACTCAGCATAGATTCACCAAACCGCATGAAATGCCGGAAAGTGCTCAGCGGATAAGGCAGGGAAATATTGCGATGTGCGGCCGTTACGCGGACACGTTCCAGCCAGCTGGCAGAGGCATTGCGCTGTTTGCGGCCGGTAAGCCAAAAATAGGTGATGACCGGATAAAGCAGCAGACGAAAAGCCTGATATCCCAGTGTCCGGTAAACCGCCAGCATCAGGCGAATACCCCACAATCCTTTGCGTTCCTGTGTAGCAGACCAGTGCCGGGGACATTTTCTTCGCTGACGCAGCAAATAAGGAATACGCGCCAACATGCCAAAAAACAGCCGCGTGTGCATCCAGGAAATCTGCAGATTGTCCTTCACTGCATCAAAATGCGAGAGGCCATCTTCGGGATAGGTCACCCGCGTGGGCAGGAAACGGCTGCGCGTGCCCTGCCAGTAAAGGCGCACCATGATTTCCGTATCGAAATCCATCCGTAAACCCAGTGTTTTTTCCGCCATCAGTTGCAGACAAGGTTTGAGAGGATACACGCGAAATCCACACATACTGTCTTTGATTGAGAATGACAGGGTTTCAATCCAGACCCAGAAATGGGTGATATAGCGGCCATACAGGCGCGATTTCGGCACGCTGTCATCGTAAACCGGCTGTCCGGAGATCAGACAATCCGGATGACTTCTGGCTTCAGACAGCATCGCGGGAACATCTGAAAGCTGATGCTGGCCGTCGGCATCCACCTGTAAGGCGTGCGTAAAGCCTTTTTCAACGGCCAGCCGCAGGGCCGCCATCACAGCCCCACCTTTCCCCTGATTTACAGTTAATCGCGTCAGGCTCATCCACGGCGTCACACTGGCCAGGCGTTGCAACTCTTCTGCTGTCTGCTCGTCGCTGCCATCATCCACCACAATGCAGGGCAAACCGAATGGCCGGAGACTCTCCAGTACACCGGCCATCATCGGCCCGTGGTTGTAGCAGGGAATAATCAGGCAGGGAGAAAAAGAAACTGACAGCATTATGGACATAAGGTAATTTTTCCACTGCTGGCGACGGCATCACCTACGCTGTACCGGAATACCAGCCGGTTTTTTTCTTTCAGCCAGTCGATGTGCAAATCTACGGTTTCTTCAGGCAAAAGTGGTCGCTGGAATTTCACCACTTCCATGCCGGAAAACGCTTTATCCAGCCCCAGAAGTTCTTCGGCGTAGCCCATGGCCCAGTTCACCTGTGTCACGCCAGGCAAAATCGGAGACGACGGGAAATGGCCTTTAAACCAGAATAAATCCGCAGACAACCGGAACGTGAGAAGCAGACGGGTGTCGCTGACGAGTTGCTGGTTCAGCACTTGCGGCAAAATCATAAGAACAGTTCCTGTAATTCAGCAGTCGCGCGTTTGCCTTGCTGGTTAAGAGGAATGGCAGACGCCAGACGCCAGTATCGCGGCACAGAGACCGGCGATAACCACTGGTGCAGCGTCAGGCGAATCTGCCCAAGCAGCGCGGCCTGCCCCTGCGCCTGTAATAACAGCTCTCCGCCGTGACTTAATACCAGTACGGCTGCGATATAAAGCCGCCCCTGTTTTTCGAGTGTCAGCACGCTGGCGTCGCTTAAAAGATCCAACGCACACAAACGCTGCTCAATTTCAGTCAGTGAGATCCGCTGCTCTGCAATCTTAACGATCCGATCCTTACGGCCTAAAAGAACAAACTGGCGTTGTCCGGCGGGCAATAGCTGGATTTTATCACTGAGGATCATGCCTTCCGGCTGCGGGATCAGCGGAGAAATCAGGGAAATATTGCCATCAGCACAGGAAGAGAATCGGATATTTTCAAAAAGCGTCCAGGCTTCGTCTGGCTGATGTTGCGTACGAAAAGCAATAATGCCGCTTTCGCTGGTGCCATAGATTTCTGTCGGCAGACAACCACAGACATTTTCTACCAGCAAGGCGGCCTCATTACTTAGCGGGCCTCCGGCAGAAAAGACATGCCGGCAGTGGGTTGGCTCCAAAGCCGGATCAAGGCGTTTAAGAAAAGCCGGACTGCTGGTCAGCACCAAAGTATTTTTACTGGCAAGTGACTGCAACTGTTCGTGATACTCCACACTTTTCGTCGCAAAAGGCCGGCCAAGCGACAGCGGCAACATAAAAGCAAAACTCAGGCCGTACATATGATGAGGCGCCACGGTGGCAACAAAGTGTGCCTCTGCGAATTGATCGCCCCATCGCGCTGAAAGCCACTGGCTCTCCAGTTCAAGACAGGTAATTGGTTTGATTATTTTTTGCGGTTTACCGGTCGAACCGGAGGTAAATAAGTGAAGCGCGGGATTTTCTGGCCAGTTGGGTAAAACAGTCAATGGCTGATCCACTGAGCAAGGCAAACGCAGAACAGGGCAATCAATCGTCAAATCAAGATCGGTTATTAACGCATCAAATTCATCGCGTTGTTCAGCCAGAACGGCCGGGCGAAAATGTCCAGGTAAAACCGGCGTGTTACCGCTGTAAAGCACTGCCAGCAGCGCCACGGCAAATGAATAGTTATCTTCAAAACACAATGCCCAGCGGGTATGCGATGTCGCGCTGATATGAGTCAGCAGAGATAATACGTCCTGGCGGAAATCACACTGACGCCATTCCCGGCTTTCGCTCCAGGCAACCAGATAATCATCTGCTCTTTCCGTGCTTAGCCATTTGCACATTGGCAGCGTCATGGCTGGCGCAGACGCTTTCTGACTATCCATTCAATACCCATTATTAAGCCAATCAGCAGATAACTGATCCCGCCGTTGTAAAGAGCCCATAGGGCCATATCGCCTTTCAGGCAGGTATATAAAGCAAATGATCCATTCCACAGAAAAAAAATGCACCAGACCTGGGTGACACGGCGTGTATAAACAACACCTTCGGGCGGTAAATCGGGTTCATTCAGTCGCGCAAGACGTTCAACCAAAGATTGCCGGGCGTATAAGGAACTGAAAAATACCCCCAGTAATAAAGCATTTACCGCGACCGGGTAATACAACAGCATAGAGGTTTCGCGTAATAAAAGGCTGCTGGCGACCAGCACAATCCCTGAGGCCGCAATCGCTTTTCCAAAAAAAGTTAACTGGGATAATTTTCCGCGAAAAGTCAGTAATCGCAGAATAAAGACAGCAATCAGCACAGGTGCCAGAACGCTAATTCCCCAACTTTTTAAACCGCACCATACGGCTAGCGGATAGACAATAACCGCCACCGGCATCGCCCAGCGGGCAATCTTCGCAACCAGAGAAAATGAGAAGCGCCGGGGTTTATCCACAAAAAAGATACCCACACATACTATGGCGCCGGGGAATTAAGTAATTCATCTATGGCATCAACAACATCCTGAACGGTGCGAACAGATTTAAACATTTCAGGCTTAATTTTTCTGCCGGTGATTTTCTGCAAATGAACCACCAGATCAACAGCATCAATGCTGTCTAATTCCAAATCCTCATAGAGTTTTGCATCCGGGCGGATATCATCTTCATCGATTTCAAATAGCTTGACTAATAACGCGCTAATCTGCTGGTAAATTTCTTGCTTCTGCATAGGAATCTCTTTAACCACGCTGTACTGATATAAATCTGGCCAAACTTTCAACAGAATAAAAGTGCTCGCGCATTTCCTGACTTTCCGCCGAAAGGATCACACCGTATTGCTTCTTTAATGCCAGACCAAGCTCAAGGGCATCAATAGAAT
Organism: Rahnella sp. NRRL B-41462; assembly: GCF_003263525.1. Classification (NCBI taxonomy): domain Bacteria; kingdom Pseudomonadati; phylum Pseudomonadota; class Gammaproteobacteria; order Enterobacterales; family Yersiniaceae; genus Rahnella; species Rahnella sp. NRRL B-41462. The sequence goes on from NZ_JYDF01000009.1 coordinate 181,151, forward strand.
CCAGCCCTAATCCGTCACCAAAAAGTGGGGCCTGCGTCTCTATCTCATCTGGCGTCATTCCTTCCAGATTCAGCGTCTCAATGATAAGTGCTTTTATGTCGTTACTTAATGAATCCATGACTTAATTCTCGTTATTTTGCATATTGCTGCGCATCAACTCAGTGCACAAATACTGCGTCAGACGCCGTGCAGCCAGAGCAGGTGAAAGATCGCTTTCATCTAAAAAGTCTTCAGCCTTTACCTTATCGGCAACGGTAATCACAAACTGAGGTTTTACACGGGGAATTTCGTACCACTTCCCATTTTTTGTCAGCATGGGTGGCTGACATGAAATATGGACAATCCTGACATCACACCCCGCCCTCAGAGCAATGTTAGCGGCACCACGCTGCAGCGTCATCGGTTTCTCAGGTAAGGAGCGCGTTCCTTCCGGAAAAATTAACAGCGTACCGCCTGCTTGCAACCGGGTTTCACAGGCCTGCAACAGAGCGTCAGACCCAGAGTTAATCAGGTAGCCCGCCGCTTTTATCACTCCGCTTAAGAATGGGTTTTGCAACAAAGCCTGTTTGACGATGCAGTCACAACGCGGCATCCGGGATGCCAGGATCACATAATCAAGAAGGCTGGGATGATTCGCCACGATCAGACACCCGGTATCTTGCTGAAACTTTTCATCACCGGTAAACCGGTAATCCATCACTCCCACCCTCCGTAATCCACTCAGAAAAAACCTAAAACTATTACGGATGCTGTTTAGCGTCATTCGGTGCAATCTGTCGGGTTGCCGGATGATCAGTCGCAACAGATTAAACCAGATAATAGAAAGCAACAGCCCGCCAATTCCGAAAAGTGCGAAAAAGAATCCAGTTGCCAGCCATCGCCAGATGCGATTTACCAGAGAAGACTTTTCTTCGGGTACTAGCGTTTCTCTCATCACAAATCCCGAACCCATTGCCAGCTATGGCGGCTATCTGCACTGACATTGAATAAAGGAGAGGAAGAAAGATAACCTCGCAGAAATTGCAGACTCTGCGGAATTTCTGAATTCAGATCCTCACCCGGCAATGAAATACGCTGGCACTGCAAACTATCGCCAGAAGTTAATATTATTGCTACAGCGTAAGGTAGAAACTCAGAATTTACCGATTCGTTATATATATCTGGGATTTCACCATCAAAATCGACCAGCATGACGCTGGAAGCACCGGTTGCCAGCATCGACTGAGCTTCCAGTATCCCTTGCTGAAAACTGTCTTTTCCGGCTGCTAATGAGGTTACCGGCAACGGATTTTTGCTAATAATGGTAAGCCAACCTGCTGCGGTATTATGTACTGACATGGAGAATTCAGTCGGAGATAAAGCGTCTTCCTCTGCCAGAGAATGCAAAATGCGCCCTGTATTCTCCAGCTCACCATGGCGGCTGGTAAAAATTGCCGCATCTACGTTGTTATTGGCGAGCAATGCAAGCCCGGCATCAACAGCAAAACGACTGCCGGTACTCATTCGACGTGCTGACATCATTGGAATTTGCTGGCTTTTGGGGTTCTCACCGGAAAATGTATTTATATCTGAGCACTGAGCCCATTGGATCCAGTGCTCACAACTATCGACTCCCGGAGCCACTGCCCGCCAGTCCAGTATATCCAATGAGAATTTCATAATGATGATCTTTGTGATTATTCCAAATTGAGACTTTATGGTATTTTATTGGAACTTGCATCTGTAATCTGACAACTTATTGAACTGGATTAAGAATTTTAGTACTCATTTATTATGAGCTTTATTAGTACTTTGCAGGTTTATCTGAACACACAAATTTTTCAATTTGATACAAAGTATTCCCTGGATGTCTGGATATACTTATTCTTTGATAAATTCAAACTGATAACCATTCTATTTAGTTAAAGATAATAGTTTAATATCAGTTAACTCCTCAGGATTAAATCCTGTAAGAAACGCCGATGAGATAAACGTGAGCCTGTGAGATAATAAATATATCAGAGAAAGAAAGGAGTCCGGTTTGCATTTTCACTGGAAAATAAATGCAAAAAGTCCCTGAATCTTTCGATTCAGGGACTATGCAATAATTGGCGGAACGGACGGGGCTCGAACCCGCGACCCCCTGCGTGACAGGCAGGTATTCTAACCAACTGAACTACCGCTCCACCGGTTCTTTCACAGGTATCAGCAATCGTCTGATACCTGTTTGTTCCTGTTATTTTCCTTGTCAGGGGAAAAGGAACTAATTTGATGCCTGGCAGTTCCCTACTCTCGCATGGGGAGACCCCACACTACCATCGGCGCTACGGCGTTTCACTTCTGAGTTCGGCATGGGGTCAGGTGGGACCACCGCGCTACTGCCGCCAGGCAAATTCTGT